>JACZIY010000646.1 GCA_014860845.1 Anaerolineaceae bacterium | reverse complement strand
GATAAAACTCACGAGCATGAAACCCAACCCACCAACAAAGAACCAACTTGCGATATTTGCCCAGTCAAAATCGCTCAAAGCACGAATGGCTGCAACCAGGATGAGTAGAATGGAAAACCCTTGTGACTGAAGAATGAGTTTTGCAGCGCTCCAGCGTTTATCGAAGGCGATTCCAAGCCCAACGAGACCAGGTAGCGAAAACATGGCTCCCATAACGCGTGCTGTTAATGGAGTTAACGTCCACGGCCAGAGTCTGATCATAATTTCTGGCTGTACAAACAGGAACAAACTGATGATCAGTGTGACAGCACCCATAAATCCAATGATAAGTCTTGCTGAGGCTGGGATTACAATGTCATGATCATCCAATTTGCCTCCATCTTGATTGCGATTGCGTAACCAAACAAACAAGACAATGAATGGTGTGGTGAAATACAGACCTGCCCAGGCAAAAAATGAGATATGACCGTGACTAAATTTATCCCAATGGAGGATAGTGGCAATACTTAATAAGGAAGCAAAAGACAAAACGGGAAGGAACCCCACTTTGATCTTATGCCATTTCTTTAATCTCAGTACCCCCGTAAAGAAAACGATTCCTCCAGCATAAGCAGCGGCCAACATCATGGCAGTCATGGAGGGTTGAATTTTCCAGGCGAATAGTTTTTCTGTTTGACCGGGGAAAAAGAACAATATAACAAATGCAACCACAAGAAATGGAATAACCAAAGCAGCAACCCAGCGTGTTTCCGGTAATATTTTGTTTTCAGAGACAGTTCTCATCACAGATAATTCCTTTTGATTCGATCGAATGAATAGTAATCATGAATTATATGAAATATTGAGTCACTGTGAATAAGTTGTATAACGCCGTTTTTTTTCCGTGATCAATCATTGCATTAATGGTTCAAACGCAAACTGATCTTTACATCTGTGTTGGATGAAAAATTCAATATTAGGCTATGGCAATACCTTTCTTTTTTTCAACATTAAAACACATAGGCCTGGCATCTTTGCCAGGCCATATTAATTAATTGAGAAAGATTTATGGAACGAAAGTTATACGATCTTGAGGGCCGGGTGCAACAGGCGAGTTCGCTGTAAGATATGCTGTGAATGCATCCAGATCGATCATGCCGGTTAACAGATCGGTACCCGCCAGGAGTTCTGTAAATCCGTCTCCTCCTCCGGCCAGGAAATTGTTGACGGTTACACGGTAGCTGGCAGCGGGATCAACTGGTACACCATTTATCTTCAACTCACTGACCTTACTGCCAACTTGAGCTGTAGTTGTCCAGGTGTAAGTCAGACTGTATGAGATTTGCAGCATCCGTCCTGAACCGTCTGATCCGGCTGTGGCTTGCTGTTCTAATACGGCTTTGAGCTGATCACCTGTCAACGTCAGCGTCACCAGGCTGTTGCTGAAAGGTTGCACCGCAAAAGCCTCTGCGTATGTCACCTCTCCAGGCTGTTCTCCACCGCTGATCTGAGCGTAAAGCAGGTCGGTACGGATACCACCCGGGTTAGTCATTGCTATTACCGCACCGCCATATGCTGGGTCAGATGTCACATTAAGCTGTGCATCAGCAATCACATCACCCAAAGCTGACTCAGCCATGTTGGCTCCCCTCTTGATGTCAGCGGTGATCGAACCAACGACGTAGTTTGCCAACGGAGCAGAGGCCGCCCGGTATTGATCAAGCAGAGCCTTCATATCAGGATCCGGTACTGCAGTCAAATAAGGAGTTTCCACCGGGATGTTAGTGGCAGTTCTCGCAATCACCTGACCGTTCGTGCCAGAGATCGTTAGATCGATATCCGTGAGGTAGCGTCCATTATACCCAGCGCCGGTAACAATCATCGGATCATAATTCTTCTTAACTTGCACCTGACAATTATAAGCATTGTGGGTGTGGCCGGTGATCAATGCGTCAATCTCGGGATCCAGATTCATAACGACATTTGCAAAGAAAGGATCGGCCAGGTTGCATGAATTGATGGTTGGTCCAGCACTAGCGCCATCGTGCAGGATGACGACAATGGCTTTGAGTTCCTCTGTATCTTTGAGAACCTTGACATAGTGGTTAATGGTTTCTACTTCAGCTTCGAATAATAATCCTTCGACACCTGAAGCTACGACAATGGTTGGTGTTGATTCAAGGGAAATACCAATGAACCCCACCTTTACGCCATCGAATTCACGAACACCATAGGCAGGGAAAAGTGTCATTCCGTAATCCAATTGAACCACGTTGCCAGCTTTGTACTCGAACGTTGCTCCTGGAAACGCTGGAACACCTCCGAAACATCCATCGGTTGGATGGCACCCGCCATATTGCATGCGTAGTAATTCCAGCCAGCCTTCATCAAATTCATGGTTGCCCACATTGCTGAGGTCGAAACCCATCTGATTGAATGCCATTACCGTTGGCTCGTCATGGAACAGGGCGGAGAGCAACGGGGATGCCCCGATCATATCCCCGGCAGATACTTTGACGGTGTTAGGATTGGTTGCAACGGCAGCATTAACGAAGTTGGCAAGATACTCTGCTCCACCCCGATAATACCAGGTAGCCTCATTGGTGGAACTGGGTTTTGTCAAACTCGCGTCCAATGCGCCGTGGAAATCGTTGACAGCCAGGATCTGCACATTGACAGAAGCAGGTTTTACTGCGAAAACCGGTTGAGTTTGCACAATAACGGAAAGCAAAGCCAGAACAACCACAAATACAAAAATTTTCTTAATTTTCATTTCGATACACTCCTCTGAATAATTACGAACAATTAAGCTGAAAGATATGGATGAAAGTTTTTATTGTTGAAATTTTCCTGAATCCTCCTTTAAATAAACAACAGACCACTGAAATCTGATTGATCTTCGGTAGTCTGGCGGTCTGCAATCGTAACAATCACAGATCCATGACTTTGCGTCTCCATCTCACGGTGGGATTGCCTTTATCGGGTGCTCAACCTGCTTTGAAACACTTTATTGTATGGAAATAAAATTCTTTGGGTGTCTAAAGGGTAACTATAGTATAGCAAATTCCAGTCCTAAAACAAGAGATGTCCAAAAATTGTAAAGTAGCCAATTATGAGCCATAAGTTTGCGCCATATCTTTTATTGGGAAGAATAAACAGCATTTGAAAATCTCCTACCATTTAGTTATTGAATAAACATCTCTAAATCTGTAAAATTATAGAATTGAATTCTTCCACATTTTTTACTAGAAATCATTGTAGTACCTCCGTAAAAGGCAATATCATAGAAAGTGGCATCATTGAACTGGTTAAATATTCTTAGCTCCCCATGGCCTTATTTAGTAACCGCAACGCTAGCTGTCTTAGTAGGTTGGTTTGTTTGGAAACAACCACTACGCCCTGGTACCAAATACTTCCGCTGGTTGGTGGTGATCTGGTTCGTTTGGTCTATCGTCGCGGCTCTATATAACCTGACATCCTCTTTGGAAATACGGTATGTTCTATGGGTATCACAAGGAGTGTTCCCTTTATTAGGACCACCTTTAGTTCTAATGATTGTGCTCGAATATACAGGGAATGAAAAGTGGCTTGCATATCGTAGTCTGTATCTTTTGTTCCTTCCGGCGTTGTTGATTATCGTCATATCGTTCTGGCCAAGTGCTGTCAGTTCCTCGGATGTTCATGCTGGCTTCCAGGTGTTTAACGGATCGGAGTTGGTACGCTGGGGTTTCTATGCCTACTTTGTGGCGGTGATGCTGGTTACCCTGGTAGTGCTGTTTGCCTGCCTACTGCGAGCTCCTGCATTTTGGGCACCGATTTGGCTGCTTATCCTGGGGAGAGTGATTCCCATGCTTGGATACCCAATTCCTGACCCGGAACGACTTTCCGTTCCGCCCGTTCAAATCGGGTTGCTTTTTTTGGGTTTTACCATGGTTCTATATTTCATTGCTTTATACAGTTACCAAATTTTGCAGGTCATCCCGGTGGCGAGAGACGCAGTCATTGCGCATATGCCCTATAGCTTGCTGGTGCTCGATGCAGGAAATCGACTGGTTGATTTCAACCCAGCCGCAGGGTCCTTGCCACAGGTACCTGACAAGCTGGATCTGCGGAAGCCGGTATCCCAACAGTTGCCCGGTTGGTGGAAAGAATTGGAGAAGCTTTTGGGTGATGAACTAACTTCCAAAGATATTATCTCACCTGATCCTGATAGTGAGAAAATTTACCGCGTAACAAGTGTTCCATTGAAGCAAACCAGTGGTTGGCGGATGGGGCAGGCATTTCTGCTGGAGGATGTTTCCGAGGCTCGACGCGCTGAACAACTTCAAACTCAGGCTCAACGAGCAATGGCAACGCTACATGAAAGAGAACGCCTGGCGCGTGAATTACACGATGAACTTGCTCAGGAATTGGCTTTGATCAACCTGCAAGCTCAGCTTGCCAAAGACATGCTTGCAGTAGGTCAGGTAGAACAAGCCAGGGAGCAGTTACAAATTTTGGCAAGCGAAGCATTGCGAGCCCAGGTGGATGTTCGCGACGAGATAAGTAAACTCTTACAACGTATTGCTGAAGGTGAAGATTTCCTCGGAGCTCTTAAACGTGTTCTTCAGGTTTTCCAAAAGAACAATGGTATCGATGTACAGTTAGTTCTTACCGAAGATGAAATGGATAATTCCTTTGAACCTGCGACTGAAGTGCAATTGTTACGGATCGTGCAGGAAGCCCTCACGAATGTCCGCAAACATGCACGGGCAACAAGCGTGAATGTCAAGTTTACGCGCCACTCAGACGCTACAATAATGGTGATCGAGGATAATGGGGTCGGTTTCGATTCTGAGCATCTCCTTGCTGGGCAGCACTCGTACGGTTTGGGCATTATTTCAGAACGGGCGAAGGAATTCCTGGGCAAGGTCACGGTGGACTCCATACCGGGGCAGGGTACGCGGATTGTTGTGACGATTCCGGGTAATGGAAACAGTACGTTGGAGAAATCGAATGACGGGAAGGCATAACGATAGAGTTGAGGAAATTCCCAGAAAAAGGAGAAACAGTGAGAGTCTTACTGGCGGATGACCATGCACTTTTCATGGATGGATTGCGCAACTTACTAACTTTGCATGGAATACAGGTGGTTGGTATCGCTCGCAATGGTATGGAAGCAGTGGAGAAAACGCTCCAGTTGCAACCTGACATTGTACTGATGGACATGCGCATGCCGGGTTGCGATGGGGTTACAGCGACGCGACTGATTAAAGCCGAGTGGCCAGTGTGCAAGATTGTGATGCTTACCACCTCAACCGAGGAGGTGGACCTGTTGGAAGCAATCCGTAGTGGGGCGAATGGTTACTTGCTTAAATCTTTAGAAACCGGTCCGTTTCTGAAATACCTGGAAGGGGTGATGAATGGGGAGCCTGCCATTGCTCGTGAATTGTCCGCAATATTATGGAAAGAAGTGGCCAATCATAACGATGAGAGCCTTACATTACGCAAGCATTCTCAGGGGGTGGAATTAACTTCGCGCCAGATTGAAATACTGCAATTGGTTGCACAGGGCATGCAAAATAAAGAGATCGCCGAAGCCCTTTTTGTGAGTGAACATACCATCAAATATCATATAAGCGAAATTCTGCAGCGCTTACAGGTTAAGAATCGTGATCAAGCTGTGGCAATAGCTCTTAATAAAGGCTTGATTCGCTAAATAATCCTTCATGTAATGTAGATCCATCGTTCACATCCTGCCTATACCTGGACTAGTCCCATTTTGTTGGGACTAGTCTTTTTTTACCCGAAGGGTAGTAGGAAAGGTGACTCTTCTTGCGGATACTATTATTAGTACTTTTTCGGTATTCAAAGGATCAGGTGTTAATTATGAAACGTGTGCTATTGTGTGGAAATTCCTTATTTGTCTCCGGCTTGCAAGCCAGTTTGGGGATTGACACAGGATTGGAAATCCAACAGATCGAACCACAGGAGGCATGCATTCACGAGCGGGTAAAACTGTGGAAGCCGGACGTATTGATAGTAGAGAAAGCACTATTGAGAGAAAAAGTTTCTCTTTCCATCCTGAATGATTTCCCTCAGGTGCGGATCATCAGTGTGGATATTGATGAAAACCGCTTGCTGGTGCTTACTGGATTAGCATCTGAAAAACCTTCTACCGAAGAACTGCTGCAAATGATCGCGGCATGAATACAAAATCACAAACAATCATAAGGAGCTCATAATGAACAAAAAATCGAACTGGTACATCACTCTGGCTTTGTTGCTCAGTTTTTTAGTATCCGGACCCAAACAATCTATTTTCGCACAGACAACCGCAAAAGCAGACTTCACCCTTGCTTCTACTACCAATCCATCCATCGATGGGAATGTTGTGTCTTCATTACCACCTGACCCATCTGATTTGGCTGAATTCACCTTTGATTCATCTCTAAATCCTTCCAACTTTGGACAGGAGGTTACATTCACACTTTCAGCAACTGGCACGAACCCTGACTATCCTCCGTTCGGGTATGTTGATTTCTACGACAATGCGGTATTGATTGAATTCTGCGCAAATGTACCCTTGAATTATTCAAGCAGTAATGGACCTGAAGATGGTATTCCAGCAGTTTGCACAACCGCTTCTCTTGAAGCTGGTACACATGTAATAACGGCTGAATTTAGTAGTCTCATGACAAGTGTTTATGCTGATGACACCATCACACTGGATCCAGATCAAATTGTAAACGAATCGATTCCTCTCACGATTGAACCATTCACATTATCGGATGCGATGTTAACCGTCAATTACCAGCGTATGTTGGTCGCCTATTACCCAGGTGGAAGTGTTTGTGAATATTGTACCTGGTCCTCCTCAGGAGAATTGCCGGATGGCATCAGCCTCCAGTCTGAAACAGGGATCCTTACTGGTACTTCAAATTACACCGGTACCTATCCCTTCACAGTCTATGTGGATGATGGAAATGGTGCTCAAGGCAGCCAGGAATTCATTTTGGATGTAACCAAGGTAAAAACTGGTGTTGCCGTTGCTCCATCTTTTTGGACCATTGGTAATGTAGATCCAACAACTCTAGGTGCTGAAGCTCAATATCCCGATCCTTTATTCACACCTCGGCCAACCGGGAAGATGTCCTTTTATGTAAATGGAAATCCGGTGCCAGGTTGTTCCGGTACCAATGCAATAACAACCAATGATTGGGGAAGTGCTTACTGCACCAGTTATCTCCCCACCGGACTGGTGGCTGGTACCTACCAGATCGAAGCTGATTTCACCCCGGATACTGCTTCCAGTGATCTATACACCAGTGGGTCTGGTCTCGGACCATTAACAATCAATCCCGAACCCTTAGAAACACCCAGTATGTCCTTATTCATTTCCACCCCTACTTATTGGGGTCGTCCATTCAATGTGCGGGCTCAAGTTCTATCCGCAGCCCATACAGTTGTTACGGGAACTGTAGATTTCTATGTCGATGGTGATCCGATCGCTGTATGCCAGGATGTGACGAAGGATCAGTATGGAGATTATTTTTGTCAGGACATTGTCATGCCGATCGCTGTCGGAGACCATACCCTTTCTGCCACTTTCACACCCACTGATACCGGCACATACAATAGTGCGGAGGATAGCATACCCTTCACTGTTCAATCCGGTAGCTATTTGATATCAGGGATGGTTTTTAAGGACGCCAACCAGAATGGCCAGAATGACATTGGTGAATATCCCATTTCAAATTGGACAGTCAACTTGGCAACCTGTGATGGTGAACCAGTTATGGGGACGGATGGGAATGTGATTGCTCCAAAAGTCACGGGTTATTTGGGCGGATTCACATTCACTAATGTACCTGGTGGTCAATGCATTCACGTCACGGAAGTAGTACAGCCTGGTTGGCAACCAACCACAGCTACCCAATTGGAATATACCCTCAACCAGGATGTATACCTGATATATTTGGGCAATTACTACCCAACCATAACTTGCGATACCGAAAATGATCCGCTACCGAATGGCAAAGTGGGCGAGAACTATGCTCCGCAGACCTTTACAGCATCCGGTGGGGAAGGACCTTATACCTTTTCCATTGTGGATGGTTACTTCTTACCCGATGGCTTGGAATTGAGCGAAGATGGTATCCTTTCCGGTACACCAACAGTAGCAGGCGACTTTTTCTTTGCGGTACAGGCAGAGGATCAGGGCCAGGCGGTTGGTTATGAATATTACATGATCACCGTCAACGGGGACAACACTTTTACAATCTTCCTTCCGATGATCAAGAAGTAAATCCATTAACCTTTAGAAAATAGAAAAAGGTAGAACATTACTACCTCTAAGAATAACAGAGCAT
>JACZIY010000645.1 GCA_014860845.1 Anaerolineaceae bacterium | reverse complement strand
GTAATAAAATGACTATACTTCTTAATGATTTTATTTAAATGAAACTATAAATAGATAATAATGAAAATATCATTCCGATGAATGAAGCAACCAGATCTTCCAGATGAAAACCACCTAATTTTAGCCATAAAAATTAGTATTCTATGAGGTTGCAGATTGTAAAAGTAAATAAATTAGTGCGAGGGAAATTATTTCCCTCCATTTTCCTATGGGAAAATTATGGTTTCGCCAATATGTCCTCGAGCAATATCTGCTGCATTTTTTTCGGTTCTTCAAACATAGGGCTATGGGCAGAATTTTCAAAGGTATAAAATCCTTTCACCGGTGCCGCTAGTTTCTCAAAATATGCTTTTGCCAACGTATACGAGACAGTGTAGTCAAAAATACCATGGAAGAAATAGACAGGAATGGCTAGCTCTGTAATTTCGGAAGAAAGGTCAGTGATCAGCATTTCATCCCAAACAATACTCACACCAGCTTGGGATTTTGCGCGCCATAAGTTGACCTTTTCCATAAGGGAGTATTCCCGAATAGCAAGCGATGGAAGAAAGATTCCTGCGATAACTGAATCCATATCATGAGTTGTGCCGATCCCCAAATTATGCATAGCTGGATCACGTAGTTGAATATAACCAGGCGGGGTACCACCGGTCAGTGTTACGGGATTTTCCTCAAGTTTTTTTATCATTCGAGTGTTTCCGTTGGCTTTGAACTGTTGAAGCATGTACTCGTAAGCCAGAAGTTCCGATTTCAATTGATAAGACATCTGCGCCTCACCCAGATAGGCATGGTATAACTCAGGCGCAAGTGCTGCTGCTTGAATACCGATAAATGTTCCCCCCGAATGCCCCATGAGGTAGATCTTGTCTTCTCCGAAACGCTGGCGCAGATAATTTGTCACTTCCAGGGTGTCTGAGATTAATTGCTCCTTTGTCATCGTCTCACGGGGGATATCAGCGCTGTAAGACATACCAGAGCCACGTTGTTCCCACCAGACGACGGTGAAAATGTCTTCCAAGCCAGTCGGGTATTTCTTTGTCAGGAAAAAATCTGGCATTCCACCATGCAGGTATAGCAATACAGGATTGGATGTATTTTTGCTCTGAATAAACATCCCCTGTTTTACTCCATTGACGTTGATAAAGATTTTTTCAGAAAGGCTGCCTGGAAGCGGTTTTCCAGTACTATCGAAAACCGGATCAATTTTCCCAGGGCTCAGAACCATCAGAACACCTGAAAGAATGAGAAAACCTGTCAGTACAAAAACAAAAAATATTATCATAATGCGCCAGATCTTTCGTAATGAAAGTTTTGCAGAAAGAATTTTAGATTTATTTTTATTCATATTCATTCGTTATTTTTTTATACATTTTGTCTTTCACGACCACCACTACCGTCACAATAATCCATAGAACCATGAGTCCCATATCAGATGTTGGCAAGAAATTAACCATAAGGTTAAAGCTGGTGTGCAGAATGATCATCAGGAATAGATTTCCTTTGGAGCGGATATAGAACCAGGCAAGGAAAATTGCCAGCATAACTCGGAAAATAGCTCCACCCAACATTCCACCAACCAGATCACCAGGGTAAAAACCGTTTAAGTAAAGTGGCAAATGCCATAAGGACCAAAACAAAGAAACGATGATTGCTGCCACCAATGGGCTGAAACGCTTCTGAAGTTCTGGCTGCATTACCCCTCGCCAACCAGGTTCTTCATTTCCGCCTTGAGCCAATGCTGTTAAACCAAAGGACAATAAATATATCGGTAGTACTTCTAAAATTGGTTGCCCCCATAAACCAGGATATTCCACATCCATACCCAGTATTGACGATAAACCCCAGCCTGCCATTATCATCAATGGATAAAAACTAAAACCAAGAATTGTCCAACCTACAGGCAACCGAGCAGGTAAAATGGATGACATTCTTCTCCGAATATCAATATTTTTTGAAACAGCACTGGAAATCACCCAACCGCCGACTAAACTCGTAACCATAGAAATCAGAATTATTGGAAGTGATAATTCAAGGTTTTCTGCCAGTGTTTCATAATTCGGAATATTTCCAACTTTATATCTCATCGCCATTAAGCCAAATATAATGATGGAAGAAATCATCATTGCAACCAGTCTCTTGGAAGAAAAGTCTGGTCTGGAATTGTTTTTCAAACCTAGCGTAATAATTCCACCGATAGCTGGCCCAAAACCTCCCAACATTACGATTGACATGACAAGAAGCGATTGACCACGATAAGGTACTGCAATGAACCATAATAACCAGGTCCAAAGAAATGTGATAATTAGAAATGTTATTACCGGGTATTTTTTTGCTATATTTTTCATTTTTTACTCCTTTAATCGAGTTTTTTGATTGTTCTTTCCTATTAATAAAGTAAGCCAATTTATGAACTTACATGATGGACTGAGATTAATTCATCAGGTATACGTTTTTCTGAATTTATAGTTGCATTATTAGTTTTTGATTGAAGAATGTTTTTGTCCCCACCCAAAGATAGGTTTTAAAGATAGGTTAAAAAATCTCAAGATCGACTCGATTCAATTTGCCAATCAATTATTTAAAAGAATGCGATCCATTTGATTTTCTTGTATCTATTGTTCAATAAGAAAAATCGTTTTCCAAATTTTGCTAAGTTTTGGATGATTTTACGTATATAAATTGGATTACCTGATAAATTGGAATCTTTTACATAAAACTTATCTATTTCCTTATCCAAAGATAGGTGACAAAAAAACAGCGAAATAATAAACTAGTTAGTAGTTCAAGGATTAGTATATTGAAAATGAGGTATTAAATAGCAGCATGACCATCCATATTACAGTTGGAAGCCAAGATGATTTCTAAAAGTAGTTCGAAAAACAACCACCGGAGTTTAATCCTGATCTATTTTTCCATCGCTTTCATTGGAATAATACTTTTAGCTGCGAGTATTGGTAAATTGGAATTCGAACCTGGTTTGCCTTTCCCTGGTAATGATTCAACCAATCCTTCACTTTCTAATTCGGCTGTTGACTCTTCAAGAATTACTGAACAGTCAGGCATAAATCTGATTATTTTGAAAATCGGTATCGGGGTTGGATTCCTTTTTTTATCAGTTATGATTATTTATAGTCTGGTACGAAAGACTAACAAAAGAAAATTTGGTCTATTGATCCTGGGATTAATTGGATTAGTCATCATTTTTAAGTTGCTACAGCTTTTCCGAATAGACTTACCCATAATAGATGGAAACACGCAAGAAGGAGGTGTTCAACTTCCAACGCTTGATTATGAGATTGTCCCTATAGGACAACCCCCATCAGAATTGTTCTGGATAGTTGGCATCAGTTTAGTAATTGGTCTGATTTCTGTCTGGGCTTTTCTATTCTTAAGAACGGATCCAAAACCAATGAA
>JACZIY010000644.1 GCA_014860845.1 Anaerolineaceae bacterium | reverse complement strand
CTATAAGACTCTACCGCACCGAATGTAGTTATAGTTGATTTGAGTAATTCTTCAAAAGTGATTGGTACTACTGAATTTAATTCAATCGAGTTAATAAAAGCTTGCCACGAACCCAGGTGTCCTTTATCTTGAGAAAAGCGGCTAACAAATTGAGTTTTCTTTCCATTAGAAGTCAAAATCAATTTTCGGAAATCAATTAATTGAACTACTTTTCCACCACTGAAAATTTCTAGTGATTCCTTCTCAACACTTTTATCACCATTTGCTAAATATTCAATAGTAGCAATTGAGCCATCATCAAAAATCAAATTTATGATTACATTATCGTCATTGTATTTTCCAATGTTGGGAAGACCAATCGTTTGAACACTTACAGGTTTTGACCCCGCCAGGTATATACACAAATCAATGAAGTGACATCCTTCTCCAATAATTCTTCCCCCTCCCTGATTTGGATCATGTACCCAATGGTTTAATGGGATAAAACCAGCATTTACTCGATAATGAATGATTTTTGGTTCTGAACTTTTTTTAGTGAAATCTTTGGCTTTCAAGATAAATGGAGAGAATCTGCGATTAAAGCCCACCATTAAAATTGATTGCGTATTCTCATAGGTTCGTTTAATTTCTAATAATTCAGATGTGTTTAATGCCAATGGTTTTTCACAATAAATGTGTTTATTCGATTGCAATCCACTGATAATTTGTCTGGCATGGTCATGATGTCTGGTTAATATAACCACTGTATTTATTTCTTTATTATTAAAAATTTCGTTTTCATCAGTGCAGGCGAATTGAAAATCATATTTTTTCGCTAATTGTCTGGCATTCAATCCTTTTCCACTACAAATACCCAGTTTTTGAACAGATGTTGTTTTTTGAATAATAGGCAAAAATACTGCACTGGCAAATAGACCAGCTCCAAGAATTCCGAGGCAGACTTTCTTTCTTTCAAAATTTAATCCAGATGATTTCCTCAGGTCAACACGTCGATCCGCTATTTGAGTGGTTCCATTATCTGGATACTCGATGATTACACCAAGAAATTGCTCATTTTTCTTACCTGTGATTGTCTCGTAAGCTTTCGCCCCTTCTTCAATTGGATAACGATGAGTAATTAATGATTTGACATCTAATTTTTTACTTTCAAGTAAATCAATAATTGCAGTAAGATTTCTCCCCTCAGTCCAACGCACATACCCATACGGATAATCCTTGCCTTGTTCTTCATAAGCTTGATCGTACCTACCTGGGCCATAAGATCTCGAGATCAAGACATTTATCTCTTTTTCATAATATATTTTTCTTGGAATTTCCAGTCCAACAGCACCAACAGCAACAACTGTGCCTTTATCACGGGTTAATTGACCAGCTAACTCAATTGGATCGTTGGAATTTGTATCTGCGCAAATAAAAACCACATCGAACCCACGATTCTCTGAAAAATTCATGCCTTGGTCCAAAGCCAATTCTCTATGGACTGCTAGTACATCTTTGTTTTTTGCTTGATCTACTCGTGACTGGTCTAAATCAATTCCAAATACTTTCATTCCAGCCGCTTTGCATATATCGATCATCATCAATCCTAATAATCCAAGACCGATGATCGCTATCTTTTCTCCAATTTGAGGAGCAGCAATTCTAAATCCATGTAAAGATATCGCACCTAATGTAGAAAATGCAGCCTCTTCATAGCTAACTGCATCAGGGATTTTTGCAATAAGATTTTTTGGGATAAGAACATACTCAGCATGGCAGGCAAAACCACCTCCTGCACATGCGACTCTATCTCCCGGTTTGATGTCTTCGACACCATCCCC
>JACZIY010000643.1 GCA_014860845.1 Anaerolineaceae bacterium | reverse complement strand
ATTTCCTGCGGCTGAAGGCGTAAAATCAAAGCACCAAGAGCAACCAATCCGGATACTACCTGTGGAATCGCAACCTCAGCTTCGACCTCAATCTTCACTTTTTGTAGTGAAAACACATCCAGACTCAAAACACCACTGATTCCACGAATCTGATCCATCTTTTCAAAAGGACTCAGGAGTTGCACTTCTAACCACATGCCGGGCGAAACCAACTTGCGCAGATCCGATAAACTACCCATCGCCAACGTGCTACCCTGGCGCATGATCAACAAGCGATCACACAAGCGTTGCGCTTCGTCCAGATTGTGGGTGCAAATCAGAACTGTAGCGCCTTCCTTCTGGCGGACATCGGCGATTAACTCGCGCACCTGTGCGGCTGCTTCCGGATCTAAACCAGAGGTAGGCTCATCCAGGAAGAGCAAACGCGGGTTTGTCAGCCAAGCTCTCGAGAGCGCCAGGCGTTGCTTCATACCCTTGCTAAAAGTTCCAGCGCGGTCATCTGCCCGATGTTTGAGATCAAACATCTCCAGCAATTCATCGCTACGGCGTTCGATCTGCTGATCATCCATCCCCGCAAGGACTCCAAAGAAACGCAGGTTTTGCCGGGCGGTAAGACGCTCATATAAAGCGGGTGTCTCTGTCAGCACGCCGGCCTTCTCGCGGATTTTCTCACCAGATTTCATCGGATCAAACCCCATCACAGAGATCGATCCCCCACTGGCCTCGAACATCCCATTCAAAAGACGAACCGTGGTTGTTTTTCCAGCACCATTCGGACCCAACAAGCCGAACACTTCTCCCTGTTCAACATTGAATGTTAGATCCTGAATCGCCTGGAAATCACCATACTTGTGTTGCAAACGCGATACTTCAATAATTTTTTCCATGCTTTTTTTCCTCAACTTGTTTCACGTGAAACATTGCTGTTCACGAATTCTTTTTAAACCGGGTTTGTCCTCAGATAAAACACTTAATGGTTTTTTCCATTTCCATTCATATTCGGATGTTTTCGTCGATACGCCACATACGAATAAACGACTGTATAAACAGATACGACCAATATCGGCACCATCATAGCCCAAATGGCGATACTTGGGAAAACCACCCCAACCAATGTTAAAACACCACTGATCTTAAATCCTTTTGCGCCAATACGATGTGTCTCATCCCATACTTCTTCATCAGCCAATGTCCAGGGGGTGCGGACGCCAATAAAATAATTGCGTTTCGCTTTTTCCATCATGACGCCAATATAGTAGAAAAAGCCACCAAAACCCGGAATCATTAATGACAATAAATTAAATATCCATCCAAGATTAAATAACAAAGTAAGCACATGTAAATAGGCAAAAAACACCACAAACAAAAGAATAAATGTGTAATATTCATTTCGAAACTTATCAATATTCTTTTTTAAAGGATCAATTTGCGGGATGGCTAACAATAATGGTGTTAATCCTATAATCACCAAAGGCATCAACCACAAGCCCATAAATCGCGAACCATAACCGTCCGCCTCGCCCAATTCGTTCCAGTGGATCGCCATCGGATCAGGAAATCGAGGTTCAAGTACCAAACCCAACGCGATGGCTGCAACTGAGAGAATAATAGTCCAAATTAATACTGTACGTGCTTTCATGATTTCTCCTTAATGTTTCACGTGAAACATTTTTATCTGATTTTATTGGTTTACTGATCGCTGGATTCAACCAGTTTTTGCCTTTCACGCAGATTACGCCGAAACACAGCCTGTATTTCCACGCTGGTAAATCCCTGTTTTTCCATCTGATCCAGGAAATCTCTTGTCAACCGATCCAATTCTTTGGATTTTTCTGTCTCCTGTGGGGGAACATCCGGCAGAATGTAAGTTCCACGACCATGTTGGGTGTTGATGACACCGGCTTGATCCAGAATGCGATATGCGCGCGCAACCGTGTTGAAATTGACCTTCAATTGCCGCGCCAGATCACGCACCGTCGGCAACTGTTCGCCAGTGCGCAGTTCTCCCAGCACAATGCGATCATAGATCTGTTCCACAATCTGATCAGTAATCGGTACACCTGAACGAAAATCGATTTCAATATACAAGGGGACAGCTTCTGTCATTTTCTTTCCTTTACTCCAATTATTGAGTTGCTTTGTAAATATTGTATCATTGTATAATTGTATCTTTGTTTTATTGTATCATTGATTTATGGGGTGTCAAGGGTTTTTATGCGAATTTTCGCTCAAATCAGCGTCTTTTGACAAAATCTATCCACCTGGCCAGGTGTAATCTCGTTCAAAGTACAGCTTTAATTTCCACCGTTTCACCCATGCCAACCTCTGTTATATGAAGTAACATTACTCTCAGGAGCAAGTTATGAAACCTGTTTTTACAATTTTTGCATTGCTTATCTTAATTATTCTTTTATTGTGGCTGGGGCTGCAAATGCTGCCTGAGCCCTTTCCATCCTATTCTGCACCTACCAACCACCTGCGAACTCTCCCACTGCCGGAAAATTTACCCGCGCCCGTCGAACGCTTCTACCGCCAACTGTACGGGGATTCTGTTCCGGTCATCGACTCCGCGGTGATCAGTGGTACCGGTCGACTGCGCATTAATGGCATCACACTGCCGGCAAGATTCCGTTTCGTGCACATCTCCGGGCAGGATTACCGCCATTATATTGAAAACACCATCTTTGGTCTACCCTTGTTGCAGGTCAACGAACACTTTCTGAATGGCACAGCCCGCCTGGAATTGCCATTTGGTGTCAGCGAAGGCCTTCACGTGGATCAGGGTGCAAACCTGGCACTCTGGGCAGAGGCAATCTGGATGCCATCCATCTGGATCACCGATCCACGTGTTAGCTGGGAAGCATTGGACGAGAACTCCGCCACCCTGATTATTCCTTTCAAGGACGAATCGGGTCAGTCCACAGCAGAAGTGGAGCACATCACGGTTTTTTTTGACCCTGAAACCGGTTTGTTGCAATCGATGCAGTCTATGCGCTATAAGGGAACTGATAGCCCCTCAAAAACACTATGGATCAATGAGGTTTTGGAATGGCAGACGCTCAATGACTCCCTGCAACCGGTTCTGAGCGCTGTTACCTGGCAGGATGAAGGCACCCCCTGGGCACGGTTCACCACCCTGGAAGTAGTATATAATGCAGATGTAAACCTCTATGTCCAAAATTCAGGAATTGAATAATGAATCAGCCCACGCATAAACCCGATTATCTCTTCAATTTTGGTTATCTCAATCTGGATAAATTGATCCGTCTACAGCAAAAGACCGAGCCTTTCACCCCCGGCGAGCCGCTCTTCTGGAATGACCCGCATATCTCCCAACAAATGTTGGCTGCTCATCTCAGCCAGAATACGGATGCCGCCAGCCGCAAGCAGGAAACCATCGCACGAACGGTGGATTGGCTGGTGAAGTACCTGGGGCTCAAGATTGGCCAGACCGTGCTGGATCTCGGCTGCGGACCCGGTCTGTATGCCACGCGGCTGGCGCTACAGGGTTTGCAGGTCACCGGCGTGGATTATTCTGAAAGATCGATCGACTATGCTACCCGCGCAGCTCAGGAGCAGGGATTGGAAATCACCTATCGCTATCAGGACTATCTGACCATCAGCGACAACCAGCAATACGACCTCACCCTCTTGATCTATGGCGATTATTATCCGCTCAGCCCCGAACAACGCAACCAGCTCTTGCAGAACGTACTGCGCGCGCTCAAACCGGGTGGTTATTTCGTGCTGGATGTGACTACCCGTGCCGGACGCACCAAATTCGGTCAGAAGAACGGCTGGTATGTGCTTGAGTCTGGCTTCTGGAAACCGGGACCGCATCTGGTGCTGGAGGAGGGCTTCGATTACCCCGAGCAGAATATCTACCTGGACCAATCGACTGTGATTGAAGCCGACGGTAAGATTTCCGTCTATCGCAACTGGTTCCAGGATTTTGACGGTGACAGCATCACCCGCGAACTGACCCGCGCCGGCTTGCGTTTGGACAGCCTGTGGAATGATCTGCAAGGCACACCCTTCAGCGAGGGTGGTGACTGGATCGGTGTGGTCGCCCAGAAGTTGTAATCACGCCCTTACGAAAAGTTCACGCAATCCAACCAGGCAGGCAGATGTTCCAGCAGATTGGCGATGATCTTTTCGCTGGCTTTGTGGAAGACTTTGATATTCCCATAGGCTTCGCCGCCATCCGGACTCACCAGATCACTGACCCCACGCAGGATCAGGCACTTGATTTTGTTCTTGCTGCACACCCAGGCAATCGCGCCGCTTTCCCAGTCGGCTGCCACGCCGCCAAAGTTGTTCTGTAGCCAGGCCACCTGCTCTGCCAGGATATCCCGATCGGCTGAGAGCAGTAAGCCACGCTGCACCGGCTGTGGATAGTGTTCCTCCGAAGGAAGCCAGCTCAAATCCAGCTCGGTGGTGTAATGCTGGTAGGCTGCCTGCTGATCGCCCATCTGTTCGATCAGGTCGTACACCAGGGTGCGCTCGGCCAGAATCACATCCCCACGCTCCACTTTTCCCTGCAAGCCGCCGCAGGTGCCCAGGTTGATCACCAGGTCCGGACTCCAGTGCAGGATGGCATACTGCACGCTGGCCGCTGCTGAGATCTTGCCCCAGCCACCTTCCAGAAAAATGATGGTTCGCCCCCCTTCCAACAGCGCAAAACACTCCCCAAAAGGCGTTTCTTGAACAAAAGTGACTTTGCGGCATTTTCGGGCTGCCCGCCATTCCGCGTGTGATGAAAAAATGATGACAATGGTACGCATGTGAACTCCTGGGCCAATTGTAACGTCCTTTTAACAATCAGGGGAGAATTTCCACCACCACGCCGTTCACCGCCCAGTTGTAAATCTCCTCGCCACTGGCCAGATCCAGGATGATGCAGCCGTACGAAGCTGGACGCCCGAGCACGTTAGCCCACAATCGCACCCCACTCGAGAGCACCGGCAACCCGTGGATGCCATTCATGAAGCCCGGGACCGCCTCGTAGATCCCCATGAAGTGCGGCATCCACAAATCCCAGTTGGAGGCATAGGCGTTGATCTCGTGCGTCTGGCTCTGGAAGACACCTGGCAACGTGGGGGAATTGGACATCCCGGTGCTGCTGACATGCTCGGACTTG
>JACZIY010000642.1 GCA_014860845.1 Anaerolineaceae bacterium | reverse complement strand
TGCCTAATCTTCCTCCTTACGATGGAAACCAGGAATTTTAATTTTCCATCCAAATATATTTATATAATCAACGATGCCTGGTACTGGTCGGAAGAGAGCTATTAACATGTTTTCTAATCGATCCGAATCCAGACCTCGAATCAAACGACCAGCCTGTGCAACCGAAATAGACCCGGTTTCTTCCGATACCACAATAACAACCGCATCACTGGCTTCAGAGGAACCTAAGGCTGCTCTGTGACGTAATCCCATCTGTCGTTCAGGTGTGCGATTCAAAATACCACTGGCTGATAAAGGCATGACGCAGGAAGCCGCCAAAACCCGGTTACCAGAGATCACCACAGCTCCATCGTGTAAGGGTGAATTGGGATAAAAAATCTGCAGTAACAATTCTGGTGAAATAATAGCATCCAAATATACCCCGGTATGGACATATTCCTGCAAAGTATCTATTCGTTCCATAACAATCAAAGCCCCATGTCTACGAGCTGAAAGCCGGGCACAGGCAACACTGATAATATGCATGGTGTTCTTTATGGATTCTTCCGAGGCCAGATTTCGTCGAAACAGGTTCGCAGATCCAGCCCTTCCCAACCGTTCCAGCCCTCGTCGAATTTCAGGAGCAAATATGACAGGAATAGCCAATAAAAGTGCAGGTAAGGTTGTTTGAATTAACCAGGAAAATGCAGGCAGTTCGATAAATTGTGTTAATAATGCCAACAAAATAACCAGGAATATTACACCACGTAATAAGACAGTCGCCTGTGTATCACGTAACATCATCAGAATCGTGAAGAAAATAAGTGTAACCAACACCAGGTCAAGAACACTTAACCAGTTTATCCGTTGGAATATAAATAAAATCTCATTTAAAAATTCTGGCACTAATCCCTCTTTAGATTGGTTTTAACACTCTATCCTGTCTTAATTTTTTGAAAAGCAATATCGATCCCTCTGGCATGGAATCTCGGGCTGCAAACATCCAGGCAATCACCTTCAACTCATCAGGTGTGCGGATTTCATACCCTAATGGATGCCAGATTTGTTCCAATTTTGCCATCTTTTCGTTCAAAAACAGCAACGAGATCTCACATTGCAATTCTCCTGAAGCTCTTTCCATTTCGTTGATTAAAAGGGGTATGGCTTTGTCATATGGAACATGATCAAGAATTCGGAAATCTACAGTTCGGGCGATCAGGTTTTCTACCTGCCATCCCAGGATTCCGACCATTGTCTCACCTGCTTGTAAAACCAGGAATGCTTTTTCTCCAAAAGCTTCCATAATATCCCGACGCGTGTAAGATCTGCCGTTGTCAGGAAATTGGTTGAGAAATTCAGCGATCTCGTTGGATCGCCGCGGTGTACCTCTTCGAACGGTTAATTCACCACTGATAGATTGAACCGTTGCCAGAGTAGCTTCACTTTCAGAGGCTTGTTTTGGTATAAGTTTCAACCAATGATCATAGACTTGTTTCCAGGTATCCTCAACAGAACCAGCATTATCAATAACCACCTGGGCTGATTTTGTTTTTTCTTCCTGTGAAGGTTGGGCATCAATCCGTTGTTGGGCGTCCAATACACTCATTTTCCGGCGTATCACCAAGCGCTCAAGCTGAACATCTGGCGGTGTTTGGGTAACCCAGATGCTATCACAGGCATCTTTGATTTCTGATTCTAATAGTTTGATGGCCTCAATCACAATAACCTTATGTTTTATACGTTTAATAATGTAATCCAAAGCCTGAAAAACCATTGGGTGAACGATGTCCTCCAGGATTTTCAAAGCCTCTGGGTCATCAAATACCAGTCGGCCCAGTTTTTTGCGATCAATTTCTCCATCTTCCTTAACCATCCAATGACCAAATTGGGAAACTACTTTTTTGTAACCCGGAGCGCCTTTTGAGATGGCCCGATGTGCAAGCGCATCCGCATCAATACCAAAAGCTCCCAGGTGTTCCAGCATACGCCGAACAACACTTTTTCCTGTTCCTATATTTCCGGTTAACCCAATAACGAGCTTACCAGCCCATTTGCTCAATTTTCCTCCTTAATTATGGAAAAAGATCATTGATCTTCCTTCATTTTAGCTTTGCGAGGC
>JACZIY010000641.1 GCA_014860845.1 Anaerolineaceae bacterium | reverse complement strand
TTTTAAATGTTTGTGCAAAAAGAATGTATAATTATGTTTATACAAACATACATATTGAAGGAGAAATAATGAAACACTTATTCAGGTTTGTCTCGATAATTTGTATTTTTTCTATGATTGTCGGATGTTCACCAAAGGTGGAATCTGCAATAGAACCACCAGCAAATTCAGAGATTATTCTGGCTACAACCACAAGTACGCGTGATTCAGGTTTGTTAGATGAATTATTACCGATATTTCAGGAACAAACTGGATACAATGTGAAAATGGTAGCCGTCGGAACTGGCGCAGCATTGGCAATGGGGGAAGAAGGAAATGCGGATGTATTATTGGTGCACGCCCCGGCAGCTGAAGAAGAGCTGATGGAAAATGGGTTTGGTAGTGAACGGTACCTGGTTATGCATAATGATTTTGTGATTGTTGGACCTGCGAATGACCCTGCAGGAATTAAAGGCACAGAACTGACCGCTGAAGCATTTTCAAAAATTGCTGAGCAAGGATCAACTTTTATATCGCGCGGAGATGATTCTGGCACACATAAAATGGAATTGAGTTTGTGGGGCAAGGCTGAAATTGAATCTACCGGTGGATGGTATGTGCAATCGGGTCAGGGAATGGGTGACACATTAAGGATAGCATCCGAAAAATTCGGATATACTTTAACAGACAGAGCAACCTATCTCGCAACCAAAGACACTTTGGAGCTTGAGATTTTATTGGAAGGTGATGCGGTGTTGTTAAATATCTATCATGTAATTGTCGTAAATCCTGAGAAATGGCCAAAAGTTAATGTTGAAGGAGCCCGGGCTTTTTCCAAATTCCTGCTTTCAGAAGAAACACAAAATTTAATTAAAGAATTCGGTGTAGAACAATATGGTCAGCCATTATTTTTCCCTGATGCTGGGAAAGATGAGGCAGGTTTAGGTATGTAATTTATGCAATGGATTTGGGAAGGTATTCAACAAGCATTTCAATTATTATTCAAAGATGCAGAAGTTCTACAAATTACTCTGCTTTCGTTAAGAATTTCCGGATCTGCAACACTATTAAGTCTGTTTATTGGAATGCCATTGGGTACCTTCCTGGCGTTGAAGAAATTTCCTACACGTGAATTCTGGATCTCCTTGATCAATACTGGCATGGCGCTACCCCCGGTTGTTGTGGGGTTGATCGTGTCACTTATCCTTTGGCGGAGTGGACCGTTGGGAAATCTACAATTGATGTACACCACAGGAGCAATCGTCATTGCCCAGATTGTTATCTCAGCGCCCGTCGTGACGGGGCTTACAGTCTCTGCCTTGCAACAACTTGATCCCAAACTACAATACCAGCTGCTTGGATTGGGTGCTTCCAAATTGCAAATGGTCTGGATACTTTGGAAAGAAGCACGTCTACCCCTATTAGCAGCTTTGATGGCAGGTTTTGGCAGTGTGATTTCTGAAGTTGGTGCTTCGATGATGGTTGGAGGCAATCTGCGTTATGAAACACGTGTGTTGACAACAGCCATTGTGTTGGAAACAAATAAAGGTCAATTTGGCAAAGCGATTGCATTAAGCATTATTCTGTTGGTATTAGCTTTTCTAGTGAACATGGTATTAACATCAGTGCAACAACGCAACTTACCCAGTAAATAGAAAATGTCTGAAATAATATTAGATATCAAGAATTTAAAAATTTCCCGCAACCAGTCATTGGTTCTGTCTATTGATGAGTTGGGTATCATGAAGGGTGAATTGTTGGCGATCATCGGTCCGAATGGTGCTGGAAAAAGCAGCATGATCATGGCGCTGAGTGGTCTATTACCTTTGGATCAGGGAGAGATTTTCTTTGAAGGTCAATTGGTTCATCCAAAAGATTTTTTCGCCTACCGCCGGAAAATCGGTATGGTTTTACAAAATCCATTATTGTTGGATGATTCTGTAGAAGACAATGTTGCTGTTGGTTTGCGATTTCGGGGTGAATCACGAAAAGAATCCAATCAAAAAGCAAAACTTTGGATGGAGAGATTGGGAATATCGCATCTGGCAAAACGGAAAGCCAGGCAGCTATCCGGTGGAGAAGCTCAACGTGTAAGTTTAGCCAGAGCCCTGGTATTGAAACCAAAACTTTTATTTCTGGACGAACCATTTGGCGCGCTCGATGCGCCTACCCGGGCTCGATTAATCGAGGATTTTATACAATTACAGAAGCAGGAAGCGATCACCACGATTTTTGTTACCCATGATCAGGATGAAGCCTTATGGATGGGGGATCGCGTTGCAGTGATTATGGAAGGAAAATTGCGGCAGATCGGACATCCTGATGAAGTTTTCAATTCACCTATTGATGCAGATGTAGCCGGCTTTGTCGGTACTGAGACAATTATCCCCGGAAAAGTTGTCGCAGTGCAGGATGGGTTGGCCAGTGTTCAGGTGGATGGCTATTCTCTGGAGGTTGTTGGAGATGTGCATCCAGGTCAAAAAGTATTCATTTGTTTACGGCCAGAGCATTTGACATTATGGCTCGATTCCACCCTGGGACAATCAAGCGCAAGAAATTTTCTAAGAGGAACTATTAAACAAATTACTCCTCAGGGTGTGCTTGATCGGGTGATCCTCGATTGTGGTTTTCACTTGGTTGGATTAATTACCAGATCCTCGACCCGAGATATGGGTCTTGAGGTAGGGATGAATGTTACTGCAAGCTTTAAATCGTCTTCAGCCCATCTGGTTATACGTGGCGGGGAGTAGATTTAACTTCAAAAACAATTTTACGAAATCCCTTGACAGCATTTGTTGGTGCGGTATAATACTGCCCGCTGCCAGTAACAAGCAGCCCGGTAAACCCGGAAGAATGATCTTTTATAAAGCAATAGCCTT
>JACZIY010000009.1 GCA_014860845.1 Anaerolineaceae bacterium | reverse complement strand
ATTACTGGAGTGGTGTTGATCGTGTTTGCTTTTTTGGGCAGAGCAACCGTGTTAAAGGAAGAAAAGACAGTCTCCATCTAATAAAATCAAATTGAGGTCAACAACGTGAAAAATAAACAATCCGAAATAGTGCGAATACTCCAAACGATCTGGAAAAAGGGATTTCTACTCATTTTAGCTGCTTTCATCTTGTTTCTTGTTACCACCGGGATCAGCAAAGCTTCCTTTTACCTGGCCGGACAAATCTACCCTCATTGGCAGTCAATGGACCCGGATGGCAGTTATCTGTATATCAGCCTTCATCATGTCTTCCAGGCGGTGTTGGCGTTGATCCTTATTGCCCTCATTAAAATCCGATTGAACAAATCCTGGTCGGATTTTGGTTTCAACACCAATGATTGGCGATTTGCCCTGAAACGTGTGCTGCAATTCTGCGTATTTTGGTTTGTGATGCAAGGTAGTATCGCAGTCATCATGATACTGACCGGAAGCAGCCCGGCACCGTTTCATTTCCCGCTTACGACTGGAAATTTTGCAGGTTATTTTCTCTTTCAAGTGTTGCTCTCTGGCACCAGTGAGGAAATTCTGTTTCGTGCTTTGGTGATTATCACGATGTTGTCTGTAGGCAAACGCGCCGGCTATTCGGATAAAGCGAATACGATCATTGCTGTGGTGGTATCGATTTTGATCTTCATGCTGGGGCATGTCAATATCAGAATTAATCCATTCCGCATCGAAAATTTCAACTTCCTACAACAGGTCACTGTCATCACCTTTGGTGGTTTTTATGCCTATCTATTCCTGAAAACCAAAAGCTTGCTTGGGCCAATGCTGGCACATAACTGGTTGAACGGAGTGATTGTGTTGATAGGGTTGCTGGTGAACCTGGTATTTGGATAAAGGATAGGGATGGGATTAGGGCTTAACATTTTTTCACTTTTTGTAGATTATGATAACAAATAAAGAGTATATTAATAATGAAAAATTCAATAATGGATAAAAATATGGAAATTAGTCAATCAAAACAGATCAGGCTGGATTTTATCCCTTTGGGGAGTGGCGTGGTTCTTGGAATCGTACTGGGAACTGCATTGGGTAATATTGCCATCGGCTTAGTAGTTGGGATCATCCTTGGAGGATTGGTGGCCATTTGGCAGAAAAAGAAATGATCCTTCCAATTAGCGTGGTGGGAATTGAAATTCTCATCCTGATTTTTTGTTTATTTACCAGGTCGGAACAAAAAAAGATTAGAAGTATCACTCATATTGGTATTTTCCTGGTATTCACTATAGGTGTGTTTACCTCTTTGATCCCATGGGATTTTCGCTGGTATGGGCTGGGAATATTGTTGTTGTTACTTGCATTACATGGAACATGGACTTTATTTGCTTCAAAACAGCGTAAAGGTCAATTCAAAGCGAGGACAATCGTGGAAAAGGCAACCTTTGTCATCCTCTTAATTTTCATTGGCATGATCCCCGGTATCCTATTTCCGAGGTATGAGAGGATTGACACAACCGGTGATTATTCGACGAATACTGCATCATTTACATTGGTTGATCAGAGTCGAGATGAATTATTTACTGCTGAACCGGATCATCGCAGTGTGCAAGTTGCTTTTTGGTATCCACAGGCAAAATTGGAGAATGAATTATTTCCTTTAATCATATTTTCTCATGGTGGACTGGGGACGATAACCAGCAATGAATCGTTGTATCTT
>JACZIY010000640.1 GCA_014860845.1 Anaerolineaceae bacterium | reverse complement strand
GCCTCTGCCAACGATCTGGTTGTAGGGGTCATTGCTGATACGCAAAAAGATGTTGACAAAATTAAAGAAAACCTTGTTACCTGGCTTACAGATGTAAAACAACAAAAGTCGGACGTAGATATTCGTACATTAAATGGAGCTATTGAAAAGAACCCAAAAGCGAATATGGTTTCTATTTCAATACCAGGCGAATTTGCAGCGGACGAGGCTCGCAGAAGCCTGAAGGCAGGTTTGAATGTGTTTTTGTTCAGTGATAATGTCAGTATTGAAGACGAATTAACATTGAAGAATTTTGCTCTGGAGAAAAATTTATTGGTGATGGGGCCAGATTGCGGCTCCAGCATTATAGGCGGCATCGGTTTGGGTTTTTCAAATGCCGTGCGGCGGGGTTCCATTGGGCTGATTGCTGCAGCTGGAACTGGATTGCAGGAATTTACCAGTTTGGTGCATAAAGCAGGTTACGGAATATCACACGCCATTGGGACCGGTGGTAGAGATCTAACCGATGCCATTGGTGGGCTGACAACTTTTTCCGCGCTGGATATTCTGGAAAAGGATGAAAATACCAAAGTGATTGTGATCCTCTCCAAACCGCCTGGTAGGAATACCCTGCAAAAATTATCGGATCGATTCAAGACACTTTCAAAACCAGTTATAGGTTGTTTCATTGGGGCGACTGATGCAATTGAAGGAGAGGGGAAAACTTTTAAAAGGGCAAATATTATCGATGAGGCTGTGGGGATTGCCATTGGTGAAATCGGTGGGAACGTTGGTGTTTCGAAAGATCCAGAGCAGCCTGAATTGAACACAGGAATAAACTTTTCACCTGAACAAAAATATTTAAGAGGTGTCTTCGCAGGTGGAACTTTCTGTTATCAGGCACAACAAATATTAAAAAATTCAGGTTTTAGAATTTATTCAAATGCTCCCTTAAACAAAGCAGATAAATTGTCCCATCCTGATGTAAGCAAAGAAAATACGATTGTTGATTTAGGGGATGAGTACTATATGGTTGGACGACCACACCCGATGATCGATGGTAGCCAAAGGGCATTGCGTATCATAAAAGAAGCAAAGGATCCACAAGTTGCTATCATCCTGCTCGATTTTATCCTTGGTTACAATGCGTCCATGGATCCTGTAGGCGAATTGGTGGAAGCAATTCTGAAGGCAAGAAACCTTGCAGAAAATGAAGGAAGAAAAATATTTTTTATTGCTTCGATGTGTGGAACGGATGGTGATCCTCAAGAAATGGGTCTTCAAATTAAATTATTACAAGAGTGTGGAGTAATCGTTTTCAATAGTAATGCGACAGCTGTCCAATACACCATGCGATTATTAAAAGAGGTTCATCATGGATAAAGTAGAGAATCAACTTATCGACCAACCCATGATCGTCATCAATCTGGGGTTAGAAGATTTCGCTAAAAACCTGGAGATTCAAGGGGTAGAAGTCATACGTGTGAATTGGAGACCTCCAGCTGGTGGGGATAAACAAATGATTGAATTACTCGATCAATTGTTATAAATCCACGCAAAAAACCAAATTTTATTGATAAATAGGTTTTAATTGATGATCCAAATCAAGGAAACTTGTGTACAATAAAAGAAATTATTGAGTAAGGAGAGATATTATGCTGGTTGGTGAAAGAATGACTCGCCCGGTTTTATTTGTGGCTCCGGATATGCCTGTGCAGGACGCATTGGCTCAGATGCGAAAAGAACGCGTCAGCCGCTATCCGGTAATGAAGAAAGGCGTGCTGGTGGGTATCGTTTCTGAAGATGATTTGTTAAATGCTTCTCCATCAGATGCTACTTCATTATCTGTCTGGGAAATCAACTATCTGTTAAGCAAAATCACCGTGGAACGCGTGATGACCAAAGAGGTAATTACCGTCACGGAAGATACCCCATTGGAAGAAGCAGCGCGAATCATGGCGGATGAGCGCATCGGTGGCATTCCGGTGGTAAGGGGTGAGGACGTGATCGGGATGATCACACAGACGGATATCTTCAGAGTCTTTCTAGAGATGCTGGGTGGACGACATCCCGGATTCCGTGTGGTGGCTATGGTTAAAAACGAACCGGGATTACTGCATAAACTCACACAGGCGATTGATGAAGTAGGTGGCAATATCATCGCTTTAACCACCTATGCCGGACAGGACATTGTGGGCGGTGAAGTAACCATGAAGGTTGATCAGATTGATGAACAAGTCTTACGGAAAGCACTCCAGCCTTTTGTCCATGAAATCAAGGACTTCCGGGAAATCAAGGTGGGGTAGGGATTAGCTGATAGCTGATAGCAACTGTGTTAAATGTCAAGAGGTAATTACAGGTTTCCACAAAGTTTGAGCACGCACCATTGCATTCATAATGGTGAGAAGTTTATGCATACATGCAACAATAGCCACTTTCTTGAC
>JACZIY010000639.1 GCA_014860845.1 Anaerolineaceae bacterium | reverse complement strand
TCCCATAACCTTACATAGCCATCGTTCCCAGCCGAGACAATTACTCGTCCATCCGGTGAGAAAGCACAGTCAAGCACACCTTGGTGATGACCTTTCAAGGTTTGCATTGGTACGCCTGTAACAGCATCCCAGATTCGAATTGTCCAGTCCAGACTAGCAGATGCTATTAAACATCCATTGGGAGATACTGCACAAGAAGTTACTGCGCGAGTATGACCAACCAACGTACGAACCAGGGAAGTAGATTCACGGAAAGGAGTGGTAAGTTTAATCCACGGCTTAGTACCAGGTACGTTTCGTTGGATAAATTCAGGAACAAGTTTTTGTTTTATTTCCTCCTGATCCCATTGCAGGCGGTTATATAGCTGTTGCCAGAGCAAGGTGGGGTTCTGGGTGAGGGCATGCGACTCGCGTGAGATAGCTCGCGAGAAAGCTTTCAAAACTGTGATTTGATGATTGCTCGAATCTTGTGTGTGTATACTTATCACCACCGCATCCTTACCTGCCCCGTTTGAGTTCTACTTCGATCTCCTCGGGGAGTAAATAATTATTCGAGAGACTTTGTTGCATTGTTTTACCCTTAAACCAAAACAACTCACCATAGTCATTCTCCCAATCAAAGATACCTGTCACACCATTATAATTTTCCAACAGCTTGCTGAAGGTTCGTCGAATAGACTCTGATTCACTAAAAAGTATGCTCATGCGTGTACCGGTGGTGCCAAACCTGAACAGACCAGATTGGTTGGTTTTTTGAATGCATAGTGTTTGGAAAGGTCTGCATAGACTGTCAGGTAAATGAAACCAATCGCAACCCGGCGAATTCCATCTGGGCCAGGTGGTGCCCGATATGCATCAGCGTCTTTATTATGGGACAGGTAGTCCAGGATGGCTTCATCCTCATCGAAGTACAGTGAAGTGGCAAAATTAAATTCAGGAGCATCGGATTGTAGCTCGTCTTTTTCCCCAAAGTCTGTCATGATGGGAAGGACGAGATCTTGGCGGTTGGGGAAATGGACAGTGGTTGGAGGCAGGTTGATCCCTTCGGCAATCTTCGCTACACCCTGGAGTGCACCCCAGAGGTGTTCCTTTTTGAAATATAGAAGGTAGTTGTAATTCAAGCCCATTGATAGCTCCTACTCGCCTTTGGTTTTCTTGATTGAATACGAGCCGCTCTGTTCACTTTGATGAAGATAGTTTTCGAAGTGCGCATCACTCTGGAAACCGGATGGGATCACAGCTTGCCGTCCGCACTTCAGACACTTACAGAAGCAGGCTTCACTTTGATCGCCTGGCAGTTCGTCACCTGCTGCGTCGTAATAGACCTGCTCAGCGTGGTCACATTCCGAGCCTTTGAATAATTTCCCAATCAGAAATAACATACC
>JACZIY010000638.1 GCA_014860845.1 Anaerolineaceae bacterium | reverse complement strand
CTACGACAATCGCCTGGACGACGACCACAATACCCAACGGGCACTATCGGGATTCGGGCGACCACAAGGGTACGGGCGACCACAAGGGTGCGCCCCTACGGTTGAAATGCTTGCAGAACGCGCTCTTTGACGATGGTGTGATCGACGATGGGTGTCGGGTAATGTTTTCCAATGATACACCTGGATTGTTCTTGCACATCTAGTGGCATGGTCCAGGGTTCGTGGATGTATTGCTGGGGCACCTTCGATAATTCAGGGATCCATTGGCGGATGAATTTCCCTTGTGGGTCGAATTTTTTGGATTGCAGGATGGGATTGAAGATACGGAAGTAGGGGGCCGCGTCAGTTCCCACCCCGGCAGTCCATTGCCAACCGCCATTATTGGCAGCCGGGTCGCCATCCACCAGTTGCTGCATAAAGTAGCCTTCCCCCAATTGCCAGTTGTGCAGCAGATCCTTGGTTAGGAAGGAGGCTACGATCATGCGTCCGCGATTGTGCATCCAGCCGGTTTCGTTCAGCTGTCGCATACAGGCATCCACGACGGGATAGCCGGTTAAGCCATTTTGCCAGGCATGTAATTCATCTGGTTCATAGCGCCATGGGATGTTGCGCCGATGCTGGTAAAACGCTTCCTGCAGGACATTCGGAAAGTGATATAGGATGCTGATGTAGAATTCACGCCAGATCAATTCATTGATCCAGGTTTCTACGCTTTTTGTTTCTTCAGCACGCATAGTGCTTATCAGCGCTTGCAATGCAGCCTGGTAGGCAGTTTGGATGGAAAGCAGACCAAAGCGCAGATAGGGTGAGAGGGTCGAGGTGCCGGGTTGTGCGAGCAGATTGCGTCCCTGACTGTATTCGAAGATGCGTCCTTGAACAAAATTCTCCAGTCTGTGATGTGCTTCTGAGGTGCTGGCTGGAAAGTAGGCAGAAACAGTTGTCTCAGGAAGGGGAATGCCGGTAAAATGATGCCTGGTAGAAGTAAGATTCTCTGGTGCTGGGTAGGTTGTGAAGTTTTTTGGTAGCGCCTTCCAGATTTTACTGAAAGGGGTGAAGACAGTGTAGGGAGTTCCATCGGCTTTCAATACCTGTTGCGGATGGTGTATGACCAAACCAAGCACAAGTTTGAGCGGTAAAGCTTTCTGAATTTTGCTGTCACGCGTGATAGCGTATGGGCTGTAATCTTCTTCAGCAAAGATAGCCTCAATAGGAATTTCCTGTGATAGTTCTTGCAGCGTCTGCAGGGGGTTCCCCTGGCGAATAAGCAATCGATTCCCGAGCTGGTGCAGCGCTTCATCCAGGTTTTGAAGAGCCTGAAAGAAAAAGGATTGGCGCTGTGTGGGTGGATCCTGGAGCAAATTCGGATCCAGAATGAAGAGAGGAATGACGGGCAATCCTGTTTGCAAGGCTGTCTGTAACGCCGGGTTATCCTCCAGACGTACGTCTCTGCGTATCCACCATATAACCGATTTCATCAGTTGATTTTAGCATTCAATCCTGAAAAATTCCAAAATCAGCTTGAACAAACCAGACATCCTAAACCTCATTTGCGGATAATTGTATAATCTATCTATGGTTCTGGAGGGTAATATGAAACGATTGGCAGTATTAACCGGCGGGGGTGATGCCCCGGGATTAAATGCAGTCATCCGCGCTGTGGTAAAGACAACTGAGAATGATTTCAATTGTGAAGTGCTGGGCGTGCGAAATGGATTTGATGGGTTTGTTCAGGATGGTGGCGTGTTCCCATTGGATTCGAAGGGTGTGAGGGGAATTCTTCCAAGAGGTGGAACGATTTTAGGCGCTGCTAATCGCGGCAATCCGTTTGCTTTGAAAGTGGTTGACCCTGATGGGACGGTGCGCTATGAGGATACCTCCCAGCGGGTGTATGACCGTATCCATAGCTTGGGATTGGATGCACTGGTTGTGGTAGGTGGGGATGGCACTTTACATATTGCCCAGGAATTACATGAAATTGGCGTGCCGGTGGTGGGTGTGCCCAAAACGATTGATAATGATATTGGTGGCACGGATTTTTCCTTTGGATTTGATACCGCTGTCGTCACGGCAACGGAAGCATTGGACAAACTGCACACCACGGCTGAATCCCATCACCGGGTCATGGTGCTGGAACTGATGGGACGCGATGCTGGTTTCATCACCCTGTATGCCGGGATCGCTGGGGGAGCCGATGTTATTCTGATTCCAGAGATTCCTTTCCGTTATGAAGCGATCTGCAAAAAAGTCAATGAACGTGTCAGCCGCGGATCATTTTTCAGCATCATTGCGGTTTCAGAAGGAGCATCCGTCCAGGGACAGGAGCAGGTCTTCTTAAGGGAGGGAGATGGTATCCACCAGGCCCGATTGGGTGGTATCAGTCATCAGGTGGCTGAGTATATCGCCAGGGTTTGCGATGTGGAGACGCGTGTCACCATCCTGGGTCATTTGCAAAGAGGGGGTAGTCCGACGCCATTTGACCGCTGGTTGGCAACCCGCCTGGCAGCGGAAGCGGTTCGTGCAGTGGGACGCGGTGAGTTGGGTTGTATGTCTGCGCTGCAGGGAAATAAAGTCGTTACGATACCCTTATCCGAAGCGCTGTCAACGCCGAAACGCGTAAATGTTCAGGGAGATACGGTATTGACTGCCCGCAGTCTGGGCATTTCGCTGGGAGATTGAATTTGGATTCCTTTTAAAAAACCGAAGTGTTGCAACACTTCGGTTTTTTTAATTTAACGTTTGATTTATTCGTGACGCAAGGCTTCGACAGGCTGCAGGTTGGCGGCGCGGTTGGCAGGGTAAATCCCAAAGAACAATCCTACGGCGGTAGAGAAGATGGTCGCTAACAGGATGGCATCCAGACCGACCACCGGTATCAATTCCGT
>JACZIY010000637.1 GCA_014860845.1 Anaerolineaceae bacterium | reverse complement strand
GTTTTATTTCAAATTTGGCGGGCATATCGGTAGCTTGAGGGAATAGGTAATCCATGAAGGATGCGGTCACCAATTGACCATAATCATCATATACCAGATTTTCATAAAATGCTTCTCCGATACCCATTTGTAAACCACCGTGGATTTGGCCATCGACAATCATGGGGTTGATGTTAGTGCCGCAATCATCCGCAATCACTAAACGTTCAATCTTCACCTTGCCAGTTTCAGGATCCACATCCAGGATTAATCCCAGACAGCCATAACCGGTTGCTCCATGGGGAGGACCATAATATGATGCTGCCTCAAGACCAGGTTCCATACCTTCTTCCACAGTTCCTCTGGTGGGATTAGCCCGCATGGCTAATTCGCCCAAAGATATAAATTTTTCTGGTATATCAGCAACCCGGACAACACCATCGACCAACTCTAATTCCTCTTTAGGTGTATTGAGTAATTTGCCTGCCAAAGATAAAGCTTTTTCACGAACTTTTACAGCCGCTTGATGAATAGCAGTTCCTACCAAAGTTATTCCACGAGACGCAAATGCACCGACACCCCATTGCCATTGTCCGGTATCACCAATCACAACACTAACATCTTTGATATCAACCCCCAGTTGGTTGGCTGCAATTTGTGCAAAAGTTGTGTAATGACCCTGACCCTGATTAGAATAAGCACAAACAATGTTTACTTTTCCAGTGACTCCAACCATTACTTTGGCACCTTCATATGGTCCAACTGCTGTACCTTCGGTAAACATGATGACGCCAATACCTTTATGTTTCCCTTCTGCACGCAGTTTTGGTTGAATTTCCTTCTTAAATTTATCGTATTCAATTGCTTCTACGGTCTTTTCCAAAGCTAATGGGTAATTGCCGCTATCAAGAATATTCTCCACAAAGTCTTGTCCAATGACGCCTGTTCGGAAAGGAAGAGATTCTTGAGGTAATATATTTTTTCTTCTAATTTCGACAGGATCCATGTTTAATTCTTTTGCAGCAGCATCCATTAAGCGTTCCATCACAAAAATACCATGCGATCTTCCCGCACCGCGAACTGGAGTAACGACCATTTGGTTGGTAAATACCATCTTAATTCTTGTGTAATAATTGGGGACTTTATAAATACTGATCACATGTGTTTGTGTGTTCAATGGAACTGTCATACCGTATGGGTTATACGCACCCGTATTGTGATAAAACTCATCCTTGACACCTAAAATTGTTCCATCTTTTTTAAGAGAAATTTCGGCGTAATGGACTTGATCTCGCTCAGATGTGGTGCCTAAGAAATTCTCACGGCGATCTTCCATCCATTTGATCGGTCTTTTTAATTTCATAGCGATCCATGGAATGATCACATCATCAATTTGTGAGGACATGATCTTGGGTCCAAAACCACCACCGATATCAGGATTCATCAGTCGAATTTGATTTTCCATTAGCCCTAAATAGCGAGCAATGCTGTTGCGCATCGGGATTGGTCCCTGAGTGGTTGCCCAGACATTTAAAATCTTAAAATTGTCATCCCATTGAGCCACAAAACCCCGATTTTCAAGAGCAGCACCTGCGACATGGTTTGTTACGATTCGTTTCTTTACCACGACATCAGCTTCTGCGACCGCTTTCTCCCAGCTACCGACTTCCTGGACAACATCCGCAGATAAGTTTGATTCAAGATCTTCATGAATCAACGGTGCGCCTGGTTCTAATGTTTTTTCCAGATCACCAATATATTCTAGAGGTTCAATATCAAGAGTAATAAGGTCCAAAGCATCTTCTGCAATATATCTGCTTTCAGCCACAACAACCGCTACAGGTTCGCCTGAAAATCGAATTTTATATTTTGCAATACATTCCAACGGGCGAGCATGAAAAATTGACCCTTTGATTGCTGTTGGAGGAGGAACTTGCAATGGGCCTGGTTTCCAGTAATCACCAAGATCCTCAGCTGTGTAAACTGCCACAACCCCTGGAAGTTTTTTTGCTTCAGAGGTATCAATTTTATTAATTCTTGCATGAGCATAATCACTGCGTTTTATTGCTACATGCAACATTCCCGGAAAATCAATATCGTCAATATAGTTTCCATTCCCGGTCAATAAACGAGGATCCTCATTCCGTTTAAATGATTTTGAAATAGTTGATTCTGTCACAATTCACCTCTCTTGGCTCTTAATGAGCAGCCATTTTTTTTGCTGCAAGCTGAACAGCTTCAACAATATTTTCATACCCGGTACAACGGCAGAAATTGCCATCAATTGCTTCACGAGCCTGTTCTGCAGTTGGGTTAGGATTCCCTTCAAGATATTCAACAGCCGTCATTAAAAATCCCGGAGTACAAAAACCACATTGTAATGCATGTTTTTCCTGAAATGCCTCTTGTAATGGATGCATTTTTTCTATTGTACCGAGCGATTCAACAGTCTTGATATCCGAACCGTCCACCATGACAGTAAACAATGTACAGGAACGTGCAGTATGGCCATCAATCAAAACGGTACAGGCGCCACAGAGGCCATGTTCACAGCCCACATGTGTTCCTTTTAAACCAAGATCATGACGGATAAAATCACTTAATAACAATCGCGGTTCAACTTCTCGTTCATATAACGTTCCGTTAACGGTGATTGCAACTTTTACTTTTTGAGTCATCGTTACCTCCTACTTCCTTGCCTGTTGAACAGCTTCAGTTAAAGCACGGCGAACCAAAACATGTACGAGATTTCGGCGATACTCTTCTGTACCATGAATATCTGTGCCTGGATCACATTCATTTTTTGCCACATAGGCTGCTATCTCTTCAATTGCTTCCGCTGTGGGTACCTGGCCAGCCAATACCTGATTGGGTTTACTGGCAAGTAATGCTGACTCGCCGACGCTGAATAATGCAACGCGTGCTTCTTTTACTCTGTCTGACCCATCCAATGTTACCGTACTGATGACTGCCGCCTGGGCATATCCGCCTTTTTGACGGGATACTTGCTGATAACTGGCACCAGTGCGGGGAGCCATCGGAGGTAATACTACCTCAGCTAACAATTCTTCTGGTTCCAATACCGTCATGAAAGGTCCAATAAAGAAATCAACCGCTTTGACCCAGCGTTCACCAGCTTTGGATAGCACCTTCAAATTTGCATCCAGAAGTAATGCTGCCGCCGGTAATTGTGCTGCCGGATCAGCATGAGCAATAGCGCCACCAAATGTGCCACGATTGCGAATTTGTTTATGAGCAATATGTTTTATTGTTTTTACCAATATGGGGAAGCGTTCACTTACCATTAGATCTTCTTCCACAACACTGTCTCGTGTCATGGTACCAATCGCCAGACCGCCATCAGCGGTAGGCTTAATATACGATAATTCTTTTACCTTACCCAGGTCAACCAAAGCTGTCGGCCGAGCCATGCGGAAATTCATCGCAGGAATTAGACTCTGCCCACCAGCCAGCACCTTACCAGCGTATCCAAGTTCTGTTAATTTATCCAGAGCTTCTTCTATACTGGTAGGAGCATAATAATCAAATGGAGCTGGCTTCATGTAGACTTTACCTCCTAAAAAAATGAGTGAAAATAATCACACTACAGGGTTGAAAAAATTTTGGTTCTCTTCTGATGAGAAAATAAAAATCATATTTCCTTACCAGGAAAAAATCATTGATGATGAGAAAAAAAGAATAAAAGCGTTGAAATCTCTTTTGATTGAAATGAAGAACCAACATAAAATGAATCTGAAAAATGAACAGATTTCAAATTCTTAGTAAGGAAGGTGCTTTTATTCAATTTTAAGATTTTTGTGAAAGGTGTTTGTTTCTGCATTCGATCATCAATGATTTTTAGGGTCAGAATTGTTCTCAAATACGCAGAACTGACTGAGTTCGATTTGATTTGTGCATAAATCTAATCAATTATTTCTTTTTGAGAACCTGCCACCACTTTACTATTATGACTGCTACCCCTCAAAAAATCAAGTAATTAAGGGGTAGCAAATCACTAAAATACATTTATCCTTCTTTGAAGGCTACAAAACGACCCCACATGGATTCAATTTCCATACCTTTTTGCACGAAGCAACCGATATAGTAACGACCACTGGGTACATCAGCAAGCTCTAAACCGAGGTTTTCAGCGTGAACGATTTTCTTTGGGAAAAGGTTGAGGTGCATATCCTGGTAGTAATGATCTAATGGATACATTTCATCCCAATCCTTACCAAAGTCTCTCATAAGTTTCTCGTTCGCTTCTGCAAATGTTTTTGGATGCCATACACGTTGAATGGTATTCATGGGGTGATCTGCTGCGACACAGTCTACTCCAATCCATTTGATTTTCTTCTCAGCTGCCCAAACAGCAAAATCAGGAGAAGGACCTGGATGTTTGATCATGTAGCGGAATTCATCTGAATTTTCGCTCTTCCACCCAAAGTCATACCAACCGGTCTTGATAACCAATATGTCACCTTCATGTACATCAACCACGGATTCGATCATTGCAGGTGTATAAACACTCGAATTGCTCACAAGATGCGAAATATCTGCAACAACGCCTGGTCCTACCCAATCTTCTATGGGTGTCTGTCCAATACTACGTCCATTGGGATAGAA
>JACZIY010000636.1 GCA_014860845.1 Anaerolineaceae bacterium | reverse complement strand
CGCTATCGGTCGAAAAAGGCAGCATTACAGCCATTTTGGGACCGAATGGCACCGGGAAAACCACTTTGTTGCACACCATTCTGGGATTATTAGCACCTCAGTCTGGCGAAATCTGGATTGCTGGTAAGAACATCAGCGCATATAAACGCTCCGAGTTGTCACAGGTGATGTCGCTGGTGCCGCAATCGGAAGTAGTGCCGTTCAATTTCAAAGTGATTGAATATGTATTGTTAGGACGTACACCCCAATTAGGTTTTTTGGATATGCCCAGTGAACATGATATTGAACTGGTGCGCGAAACCTTGCAAATGTTGGAACTTCATCATCTTGAAGATCGACCGGTGACGGAATTGAGCGGAGGCGAGCAACAGATGGTGGTATTGGCACGCGCATTGGTGCAGGAACCACAGGTACTATTACTGGATGAGCCCACCTCGCATCTGGATTTGAGTAACAAAGGCAGGCTGTTGAAGATTCTCCAAACGCTGGCACAACGCGGAGTTACGATTGTGTTCAGCACACATGATCCAGATGCTGCCGCCATGATTGCGGACCATGTCATCCTGCTCAAAGCGGGTGCTGTGTTGGATGCGGGTCTGATCCATCAGGTCCTGACCAGTGAGAAATTGACGCAGACTTATGGAACCGAAGTGAAAGTACTAACGATTGAAGGCCGGTTGGTAACATTACTGATCAATGGACGTTTTGATGAGAAGGAAAAAGTGGCATGAGCCGTTATCAGGCTGCAGAATGGGACGAACGCTATCAGTCCAGTGGGCATAATCTGGCAAGTCCACGGGCATTTCTGTTGGAAGTTCTAGCCAATTTGCCACATGAGGGTTGGGGTTTGGATGTCGCCATGGGGGAAGGTCACAATGCCAATCTGGTGGCTGAGCATGGGCTTCAGGTGCTGGGTGTCGATTTTTCGATGGTTGCGCTGCTTAAAGCCAGGAAAAGATACCCAAAAGTGCAAATTTCTCTGGTCAATTTGCCGCAGATTCATCTCGAGCCTGGCTGCTTGGATGTGATCCTCAACTTCTGGTTTCTGGATCGGGAAATGTTCCCCCTCTACCAGCAATATTTGAAACCAGGTGGTTATTTGGTGCTGGAAACCATGCGCTTTGACCCGGACCGGGATCAATCCCATTTGAGATTAGAATACCTGCTCCAGCCGGGTGAATTGCTACAATCCTTTTCCGGGTGGGAATTTTTGGTGTATGATGAAAATGTGAAAGCGACTGTGAAAGGCCAACAACAATTAGCCATACGGATGTTAGCCCGGAAACCGATAGAGTAGATAGGGATCTAGAGGTAAAGAATTATGCGCGAAATATTACAACCCATGCAGGAATGGTTTGATGATGGAAAAGCGGTAGCTCTGGCAACTGTGGTGGAAATCTACGGTTCTGCGCCACGTGGATTGGGAGCCAAGATGGCAGTCAATCAGGATGCTTTGATGGCAGGTTCCGTCAGTGGGGGTTGTGTGGAAGGGGCAGTGGTGGCGGAGGTTCTCAAGGTGCTCAAGACTGGTACTCCTAAATTACTGCATTATGGCGTCACCCAGGATCAGGCCATCAGTGTTGGTTTAGCTTGCGGTGGCACGATTGAAGTGTGGGTGGAAAAGCTATCCAATGAGAATTTTGAGCGAATGCAGAAGGATCTGGTGGAAGAGCGCCTGGCAGTGGTGGTAACCGTTCTATCGGGTTCTCATGTTGGTGAACAGGTTTATGCCTATCCGGATGGCAGCATGCTGGGGCAATTCAATGATTCCAGGTTGGAAGAAGAAGTTAAGGGTATGCTGACAGAAGTATTCCAGAAGCAAAAAAGTGTACGGAAACAACTTCTGATAGAAAATGGATTGGTGGAAGTGTTCTTTGATGTACTGGCCCCATCCCCGAAACTGGTGGTGGTAGGGGCGGTGCATATCGCCATTCCATTGGTGCAATATGCCAGGATTCTAGGTTTTCACACCACGGTGATCGATCCACGCAAGGCATTTGGAAATGTGGAACGCTTTCCGCATGTTGACCGGCTGGTGCAGGAGTGGCCGGAGGAATTCCTGGAGAGTTTCCCCTGGGATCAGGGCACATATCTGGTGGTGATTTCGCATGATGATAAGCTGGATGTACCGGCTTTGGCGATTGGCTGCCGGAATGAAGCTCGCTATATCGGTGCATTGGGGTCGAAAAAGACATTCGCCAAGCATGTACGCGATCTGAAAGCAGCAGGGATAACGGATGAACAGATAGCACGCATTCATTCTCCGATCGGGGTGAATATCGACGCGCGAGGTCCGGAGGAGATTGCGCTGGCGATTATCACCGAAATGGTGGCGGTGCGTAACGGGAAAAAATTGAAAATATAGAACTTGCGTTCTTAGGAAATTTGTGCTAAACTCATGTTGGTGAACCAGCATGATCAAAGAAATACAAGCCAAGACCATCCTCTCGCATTCCAAAACGTCTGATCCCTGGTTTGGGATTCAATACACCATGAACCTGTATCGCGGCTGCCAGCATCAGTGTATTTATTGTGATTCACGCAGCGATTGTTACCAGATCGAGAACTTCAATGATACCCTGGTCAAAGTGAATGCATTGGACTTACTTAAGAAGGAATTACCTAGCAAACGTGTGAAGGGGACGGTGGGAACAGGATCGATGAATGATCCCTATGCGCCTGTGGAAAAACAGTATCAATTGACCCGCGGTGCGTTGCAATTGTTTGTTGATTATGGCTTCCCGGTGCATGTGCTCACCAAGAGCAAGCTGGTGATGCGAGATGTGGAACTTCTCCGTCAGATCGAACAGGATACCCAGGCATTGGTGTCATTTACCATTACTACCTTTGATGATGATTTGGGAAAAAAGCTGGAACCGGGAGCTGCGTTGGTCTCGGAACGTCTGGCAGCCATGCAATTGCTGGCAGAACGGGGCATCAAGGTGGGGGTGTTGTTGATGCCGGTTTTGCCTTTCATTGAGGATAACTGGGAGAATATTCGTAGCATTGTGGAACTGGCGCATGCGCATGGCGCCGGGTGGATCCTGGCAGCCTTCGGCATGACCCAACGCAAGGGCTCGCAGGCGTATTATCTGAGACAATTGGAGCGCTTGTTCCCGGGGTTAAAGGAAAAACACCTGCGGGCATTTGGCAATCGCTACGAGTGCGCTGCCAATGGAGCGCAGAAATTGAGTGAACAATTCAAAGAGCTTTGCTCAAAGAAGGGAATTGCGCTGAAAGTGCCACAGTATAAGCAACGGGAGCAAGTTAAACAATTGAGTTTATTGGGGATATAAAAACCCTGCGAATTTCAATTCGCAGGGTTTTTATAAAGATATTTATTCTTTATTGAACATTAAACGAGGTGGTTGCTGTGGCTGTTTGATAACCTTCTTGATTAGCGGTTGCCAAAACAGTCATGGTTCCAGTGCCCGTTGTTCTGATTTTAACACGGTAGGAGAGTGTCACTACTCCTTCAGAATTGGTTGTGCCGTTCAAACTTGCTAGTGTTTTTGTCGAATTTTTGATGGTTACATTCACACTGGCACCACTCACAGGACCTGCATCGGTTGCTGTAACGGTGATGTATACTGTCTGATTATTGGAGTAAGATAGTTTGTCAGTAGAGACAGACAAATTCATTACTTTATCTTCATCTGGAGGTGGTGGAGGAGTTCCACCACCCAGATAATCCAATGCAGCTTTTGCCTGTACCAGACCATATCCATAAGAATTATCTTTGCCTGCAACTCCTAGGTCCTCTGCTGTTTTTATAAGTGCATCTCGAATTTGCGTGTTTGTCCAGGTTGGGTTGGCACTCCAAATTAAAGCTGCCACACCAGAAACGTGTGGAGTTGCCATGGAAGTGCCATCCCAGGCCTCGTAACCACTTGATGGGATAGTAGAGGAGGTGACTACAGTGGATGAATTACCGAGCTGGTTTGCCACCAAAAATTGTCCTGTTTCCTGTGATAATGAAATGGCAGGAATGGTAACCAGGTCTTCTGATCCGAGTGTTCCTAGGAAATCCCCGGGAACATTATTATAGACAATCGCTGCCACGCCACCACCAGTTTCTACATTTGCTACTTTCGTTACAAAATCGTACGTTCCTCTCTCACATAAAACTACTTTACCACTCCAACTGCCACTCGTTCCGCATAGTCCACCATCGACCAATGCACCGGAAACTCCATCTTTTGCTAGAGGAGCAAATTCAATTTGGTTTCCGTTATAAGTCACATTATCAACTTCAACTGTGGCTAAATTTAAGTAAGGAACCGTACTTAGAACACCTACACCAGGAGCGGCAACCTCAACAGTGCTGTTTTTCTGTGAAAAATCTGCTACTAATTTGCTGGAGTCAATTGCAGCGACTGACATAACTGAAGCATAACCGCCAGGATAACTGATTCGAGTAGTGCCATCATTTCCCGCTGCTGCTACAGATAAAACGCCTTTATTGTAGATGTTATTAAAAGCAGTTTCTTCTAGTCTGCTTTTCGTAGTTCCACCAAGGCTCATGCTGATAACATCTGCCCCAGCAGCTTCGCAACGATTGGCAGCATCTGTCAATGTTGAACTATATGTCCAACCGCAATCATCACCAAATACTTTGACAATATAAAGGCTTGTTGTACCTGGATTTACACCAACAACGCCTGTTCCATTCAATGCGGCAGTAATTGTACCTGCTACGTGGGTTCCATGACCACATTTGTCTTCATTCCAACCGGTGGGGTAACCACCTAATACATTTACACCAGCAAAGTCTTCATGTCCAGTATAAAGACCAGAGTCGATTATACAAACTGTTCGATTAGAACCTGTAGGGGCTCCTGTATCAATCGTTCCATCTCTATTTGCATCCCAAACATCGCGAGCCTGAACCATATCGATACCATATGGTACAACTTGGGCAGCTGGATAACGAATGGCATCTTCCTCTATCGAGATTACATTCGGATTGTTTCTCAATCCAGCCAGGGCTTGCTCAGGGACGGTGACCACAAAACTGTTGAGATCCTCGAAACGATAATGGAACTCAGCTCCGAGTGCATTGAGAGCATTTTCTACTTTCGCACCACGACCTGGGCTGAATTCCACCCAGACGCGCATTTTGCCTTCGTTGCTGGTGTACGCCGGTTGGGCAACCGAAACAAGAAATACAAAGGCTAACAACAAACTGATTACTTTAAAAATCTTCTGCGACATGACAAGACCCTCCCAATTAATTTTCAGATGCACTTAAACAAAAACCATGTCAGTCATTAATTGCTTTGTTGTCATTATGGGGATTGATATGGAAATTTGGCAATTTATTCTGTTTTTTATGTGAATAAATTAAAAAAATGCACAAGAATATGGATACTATACTCATTTTAAAAAATATTGCAATAGTTAATTTGGATTATTAATGGTTTTTGTAAGGAATATATGACAATTATGAGTTGTTTACCTGAAAAAAACTTACCGGTAATCTGTCGGGTTACAAATTCCCACTTGACTTTTAATGAAAATTTGATATTATATTATTAACTTTGCAACACAAAGTACACTGAATAACAAATATATTGTAATAGCAAATCGGAGGTTGTCATGGCCAATGTAAACTTAGAAGCTTTGAAAAAGAATATTTATCAAGCCTACTTCTCGGATGGGGTCTGGGATATCATCCTGGGGTTGATCTACCTGTCTTTTGGACTAGGGGTGTTAATCAATCAAAATTTCTGGTATTTGTTTCCAATTATCGTCACTTTGCCTTTAGCATTGAAACGATCTGTCAGTGATCCTAGAATAGGTTCATTAAAATTCAAGAAATCACAACGAATGTGGTTAATGGTTCTTTATTTTTTGTTTAATATCCTGGTTTTAGGATTTATAGTATTCTTAGGCATTATTAATCCTTCTGGTGATAATATTGTCCGCTGGTTAACGGTTAACATTTTTCTGGTGATTGGGTTGATCATTGCGATCATTCTCTGCCTTGTGGGTTGGTTTGTTAAATTTCAGCGCCTGTATTTGTATGCAGCCTTCAATTTAATAGGGTTTGCATCGGTGGGAAGAGTTGCACCTGTTGGTGTAGTTCTGGCCATTTTAGGTGTGGTATTTTTACTCTCAGGTATGATTGTGATGAGAAACTTTATGAAACGTAATCCAAAAATAATGCTTCCGGAAGAAAGTGGGGAGGGTACAGAATGATTGAAAATTTAGAGATTCAGATTTGTTGGATCCGGTCATTATTCAATCTGGTCAGAATAATAGGGGCAAACCATGTCTTCTCATCATAAAGATATCCATTTGTTTAATATAGAAGATGTGGATAAAGTGATCCACGAATCAGCCCGACTGATCATCATGTCCAATCTTTATCTGGTAGAAAGTGCAGATTTTCTCTTCATCATGCAGCAGAGTGGATTGACGTTTGGCAACTTATCATCCCATATGAAAAAACTGGATGAAGCTGGTTATATTGAGGTTCAGAAAGAATTTGTTGATCGAAGACCCCGCACCACACTCAAACTGACTCCAGATGGTCGTAAAGCTTTTAAGGCCTATCGGGAAAAAATACGTTTATTATTGGATCAAACGGATTCATCGTAGCATCAAGTTGTACTAAATATATGAATATGTTCAACTATGTAATATTGTTATTACATTAAGTGATTAATTTGCTGAAATTTTCTCAATTGGCAAAAAAAAGATTTTTAAAGGGTTGACAGATCAATAAAACACTGTATAATCACAAAATCCTAAACGAATGTGATGAATGTCATGTTAAACATATCCCTCGCTATTATTATTATCATGCTTTATTGGTTCCTCCATATTATGATGGAGGATCAAATACAAGTTGGGCGAGCGGAAAGCATTAAAACCAGATAAGTTAAAAATCAAAATTAGAAGCAAAGAAGCCACCCAACGAGAACCAAAGGGTGGTTTTTTTTGACAAGCACATTCCAAGGATAATCCCAGTCAATTCTCTTCCGTAAAGGAGGCATGCCATTTCAAAGTTATTAATTTTAAAATTTCAAATTGTTGTTTACAAAATTGTAGAAATTTCTTAAATATTGCCAAAGGAGAAGAAATGAAGAAAAGTGTATTGTTTTTTGTGTTTGTCGTGTTTGCCATGGTTTTGGCAAGTTGTAATGGTGCTAGCCCCGCTGGCGGAGAACCAGAAGTTTGTGCCACGGATGAATTTGGTTGTGCCAAAATTCCAGCCGGCCAGACAGTGAAAATTGGTATGGGTGCTCCAATGACCGGTGATTACGCCTCATTTGGTGTGGATATCTCCCAGGGTGCTGCCATTGCCGTGAAAGATGCTGGCACTGTTGAAGGTTTTGCATTCGAACTCGTTGCGCAGGATGACCAGGGTGCCCCTGAAGGTGGCGCTGCTGTCGCTAACAAGCTCGCAACAGATCCGACTGTTGTGGCAGTTGCTGGCCATATTTTCTCTGGTGCAACCGAAGCAGCCATCCCGGTCTATGATAAAGTCGGAATCCCGATGATGTCTCCTTCCGCTACCAACCCTCCATTGACCACCCTTGGTTCAAAGGTCTTCAATCGCGTTGCCTTTACCGATGCAGTACAGGGTAAATTCGCGGCTGATTACCTCTATTCGAAATTAGGTTTCCGCAAGGTTGCCGTATTACATGATGGTGGCGCTTATGGACAGGGATTGGCTGATGTGGTTCGCGCTGAGTTCACCGCACTGGGTGGAGAAGTTGTCGGATACGAAGCAATCACCCCAGGTGAAACCGATTACACCGCTACATTATCAGCCCTGGCTGCTAACGCTCCTGAAGCTGTCTACTTTGGTGGCTATGTTGCAGAAGGCGTAGTATTAGCCAACAACATGAAACAAAGTGGTCTGGAAAATGCTGTTTTCTTCGGTTGTGATGGTACGTTCGGCGCTGAATTTGTTGAGAAAACCGGTGCGAATGGTGAAGGTGCTTACGCGGCTTCCTTGATTCCTCCTGAATCAGCAGAAAAACTGAAATTTGATGCCGATTACCTGGCAGCCTATGGTGTTGGCGCTGGAACATTATCCCCCTATACCTGGAGTGGATACGACTCGGCTGCAGTGTTAATGGCGAAGGTGAAAGAAGTAGCAGTTTTAGGCTCCGATGGTACGCTCTATGTACCTCGAGGTGCTCTCGTTGCAGCAGTACGCGGTACCAAAGGCTTCACCAGCATTACCGGTGATATCAGTTGTGATGCTGTTGGTGAATGTAATACGGCTGGCCCGACATTCTACATCGTAAAAGATGGTGATTGGGCGCAGGCTGAGAATTAATAAATTGTTCTATTAAAGGGAAAAACTGCGGAAAGAAAATATTTCTTTCCGCAGTTACCCTGTGGTATCATTCTTTTTAAAATTCATATTAAATCAAAATGGAGGCTTAATGGAAGCTACACGGAAAAAAAAGCCGCTAACATTGCCCCAGAATAGTATCCGAATTATTCGAATTATTGCAGCGCTTCTTTTGCTTGCTCTTATTATTGTGCGTGCAATGGATGTTGCTGCAAAGTCGCAGTTCGGGGCAGACACCTGGCTGCGACTTTCTGTTTCTGGGTTGATCATCGGTGGAATGTACGCACTGATTGCGATTGGTTATACATTGGTATATGGTATTTTGTTCATGATCAATTTTGCACATGGTGAAGTGATGATGATCGGCACATTTGGTGGCTATTTTGTGTTTGAAGCTTTCAATGCCATCCAGGTGAGTGGACCAGATGGTAGTCAGTTATCGTTTCTAAATGCCTATCCGGTCGTTGCTATTCTGCTTGCGTTTTTAGTTGGGATGACGATTGCAGCACTCTCAGGGCTATTCCTAGAGAAGATTGCTTACCGGCCATTACGAGGTGCTCCTCGTTTGGTTCCTTTGATCAGTGCGATTGGTGCCTCCATTTTCCTGCAAAATGCTGGTCAATTATTATTTGGTCCACAACGTCGCCAATACATCAACCCGGTGGTGTTAGATCGTGGAATCGGTTGGAATCTTGAAGTTGCTGGCAGTACGGTTGTTCTAACGTATACGGGGATTTTTTCTTTAATTTTATCTGCAATCTTAATGGTAGGACTTTATCTATTGGTACAACGTACGAAATTAGGTCGCGCGATGCGCGCGGTTGCTCAGGATAAGAAAACGGCAGCCTTAATGGGTATCAATGTTGATCAAATCATCAGCCGTACATTTGTTATCAGTGGCGCCCTGGCTGGTGCAGCAGGGGTAATGTGGGGTATTCACAATGGGTTGTTTAACTATTTTGTTGGATTTTTACCAGGTATTAAAGCCTTCACTGCTGCGGTTTTAGGTGGGATTGGCAACATACCGGGTGCTATGTTAGGCGGTATGTTCCTGGGGATTGTGGAGTCGGTTGGACCCGCAGTGCTCGGGATAGATTTCCAGTTGAAAGACGTTCTTGCTTTTACCATTTTGATCCTGGTATTGATTTTCCGTCCCTCTGGAATCCTAGGTGAAGCACTTACGGAGGAGAAGGTATGAACAGGCAATCAATTCAAAAATCCGCCGCGAGTGGTTTAGTGTTTGGAATCATTGTAATTTTTTTCGCATTAATTGGTTTCACAGTCGTATTCTCTGGTTTGATCCAAAAAGCTTTTGGACAATCTTTAGGGGTAGGTCAAATTCCTTCGGTCAGCAGTTTCCTTATCTTTTTGGGTTTCTTGGGAATATGGAATGGTTGGCGAGCATCCCGACAGGATAAGCATGAAACACTGACAATAAAAAAGGTTCTTGGTCGATCGGTGATTGCTGGTTTGGTAGCAGGTGTTTTGGTGATGGTCTATGCACTGATCGTAGGAGCGCTTGATAATCGTGGAATAAACTTACGTACTTACCTGAGCCAACTCTCCTCAGAGTCTGTCAGGTTCTTCCTATTTAATCAGACCATTGCAGTAGGTGGATTAATTCATGTATTCTACAGCACATTCATGGCGGTGATGGGTGGTTTACTAGCTGTAGCCAGCGAACG
>JACZIY010000635.1 GCA_014860845.1 Anaerolineaceae bacterium | reverse complement strand
GGTTGCCCCACCAACTGCATTAATCATCAAATTGAGGATCGGCCAATCACTGATTGCATCACTACCATCCAGCATCGATTCGGTTTCACGATTCGGTGAAGCGACTGATCCAGCGTCCAAATGATCTCTGCCAATAACAATTGGGGCTTTCACAATCCCTTTTGCTACCAGTTCATTGAATTTCAATCCTGCTTTTAACCGCTCGCCAAATCCCAGCCAGCAAATACGGGAAGGCAACCCCTGGAATGGAACCTTTTCTCTGGCCAATTTCAACCAGCGTTGAAGGTGTTCATCTTCAGGGAAAAGTTCAGCAACCGCTTCATCTGTTCGGTAAATATCTTCCGGGTCTCCAGAAAGAGCGACCCAGCGGAATGGGCCTTTTCCCTCACAAAAGAGAGGGCGTATGTAGGCTGGTACAAAACCAGGGAAGTCAAAAGCATGTTTTACGCCATTATCAAATGCTCGTTGGCGAATATTATTTCCATAGTCGAATACTTCCGCTCCGCGGTGTTGGAATTCCAGCATGGCTTCCACGTGCCTGGAAATCGAATCTACTGATCGACGGGCATATTCTTGTGGGTTTTTGTCTTTCAACTCTGCCGCAGCTTCCACAGATAACCCTGTCGGTACATACATCATCACATCGTGCGCTGATGTTTGATCTGTAACTACATCAGGCGTGATACCTCTCAGAACTAATTCTGGATAGATATCAGCAGCATTACCAATCAAACCGATTGAAAGAGGTTTTTCCTGGTCTCTTGCTTCCTCGACCAGCGTCATGGCTTCTTCCAAAGTGTCCACCACAATATCCACATATCCGATTTGTTGTCTTCGGTGAGCACGATCAGGATCGACTTCCACACACAATCCCACGCCTTCATTCATGGTGATAGCCAGGGGTTGTGCCCCACCCATACCTCCCAAACCAGCTGTTAACACAAATTTGCCTTTGAGAGAAGGCCAACCTTTTTGAGTGGCCAATGCTCCCAGTGTTTCATAGGTGCCCTGAAGGATGCCCTGGGTACCAATGTAAATCCAGGATCCGGCAGTCATCTGACCATACATGATTAAACCTTTTTTAGATAATTCATCAAAATGAGATTGTGTTGCCCAATAAGGAACCAGATTAGAATTCGCAATCAAAACCCGTGGGGCATCCGGATGGGATCGAAATACAGCCACTGGTTTACCAGATTGAACCAACAAAGTCTGATCATTCTCTAAATTTTTAAGAGATTCCAGAATTGCATCAAAGGATTCCCAATTTCTTGCAGCCTGACCTCGCCCTCCATACACAACCAATTCTTCCGGTTTCTCTGCCACTTCCGGATCAAGATTATTCTGAATCATCCGATACGCGGCTTCTGTCAGCCAAGATTTGCAGGTTAATTCAGTTCCTCGCGGTGCTCTAATCGTACGTGGGTTCGACATCTTACTCCTCCTGAATGAATGATCAGTGTTAATTATAGTATGGGATTAAAACATTCACAGACAGATAGCTTTTCCGAAATTTCTAAATTTTGATTGAATTGGAATGGTTGTTAACAAAAACAGCTTGATCAGCTGCTTCTGTTTTGAAAAATAATTTTATAAACCAACGGTAGGAATGTTAAATTATTCTACCAATTGATAGGTCCTTAATTTTCTCGCGTTGTTTGTAAATAATGTTCTTTACGACATCACCAATAGACAAGACTCCAACCAATTTTCCACCCATCATCACCGGAAGATGTCGTATTTTATTTTTTGTCATTATATCCATACATTCTTCGCAAGTTTGCATAGGATGGATGGAGATAACCTTTTTGGTCATAATCTCTTTGACCAATGTTTCTTTGGATGTTTTTCCTAATAGAATCACTTTGCGAGCATAGTCTCGTTCAGATATAACTCCGACCAGCTGATCTCCTTCTGTAACCAAAAGAGCACCCACATCAACACGAGCCATTAGACGTAGTGCATCAAAAACCGTATCTTCAGGTGACACTGTCCAGATATCTTTCCCTTTAATTTCTAATATATTTTGTGCTGTGATCATCGTATGACCTCCTTCTAATCCTTCAATTGAATAGCTAGAGTTTCATTCTCATTGTAATATGTTGAAAGGGCATATTCAATTTAAAATATATGTTTTTAATAACACCCAATCATCCTGATAGTTTTTGATAGATTTGTCCGAACCGGGGTTATGGACAAAACCAGAAGGGAATAAATGGATTCTGGGTTGATAGATGAATGGGTGAAATTTTTCCCCGGTTGGGATTTCCCCATTTGCTTCAATTTCCTTTGTGGATGACAGATTCAAACACTTAATCGATACCAGACTTCAAGTTGTTAAGAAATTTCCTTTTCCATGGAACTGTTATATAAAACAGCCTGGTTACGACCTTTTTTCTTTGCCACATCGAGTGCCAAATTAGCCTGGTGAAGAAGCAAATCGATTGATGCAATTCCCTCTCTGGCAACTTCTACAACCCCCATACTGGCTGATAACCTTATCGGACCTTTGTTGGTTTCGACAGGTTTTGAACCAATCAGATTCCTGATGCGATTTGCGCCAATGACTGCATCTTTTCCTATGGTTTGAGGCATGATGATAGCAAATTCTTCTCCACCAATTCTTCCTATAATATCGGTTTCGCGTATGTTGTGCATTAATAATTGGACCAAAGTACTTAAGACTTCATCACCTGTTGAAAATCCATATGTTTCGTTTATCATTCGGAGATAATCAGGATCTACAATCACAAAAGACAAGGAAGTGTTGTATCTCTTGGACCGTTTGATTTCGTCCTCCAATATATTCAGAGTCTGAGCACGGTTATTACAACCCAATTCATCTGTAATCTCCAACGTTTTATTCTGCTGAATACACTTATCAAGATACGCCTTCATCTTTTTGCGATTATTGATTTCATTGGCTAATTTTTCCAGAGTCTGATGCAATTCCATGTTACGAAGATTTAATTTTTCATCCAGATCCTGTATTTGGTTTTCATAATTGTGCTGTTTCTCATTCAGAATTCTGACCATTTGATTAAATTCAAAAGTAGTCTGCCCCAGATCGTCACTGAAACGTGGCTCCAAATTTCCGGTTAGATCACCGCGCACTACGTGAGAAATTCCGGTACGAATTGTCTGGATTGGTTTTACCAGGCTGGTTTCGATAAGAATTGGGTACAAAATTAACATTAATAGTGAAACGAGCAACATGGCAATGAACTGCATCGAAATTGACCAGTGCAAATGATTGCGAAAATCAATGTAATAATCCTGATACACACCTTTCCAATCTATGCTGGTTAGTGGTAATTGATTGTCAAATTTAATTCTGGAAGGGAATTTGTCGTTGGATCCTAAAAAGAAACCGCTGACCTGTTGCATTTCAGTTGGTATGTACGGGTCATTCATAATATTAACCCGTACGTCGTTATAGGAAATATCAAATGAGCCGACCGGTGTTAGGATGAGTTGTGTGTTAATACTGATATCAATATCAGGATCGTCAGAGGCAAGAAACCAGGTGATAATTGTTTTATCATCCTGATTATTGATAAAAACAGTACTGTTTTCGGAGGGAATGAGATCTTTAACATAAAGTGTAGCAATGATTGGATTGGGATTTCCAGGCAGTGATAATTGATCCAGGTTTACCACGTTTTCATTAAAGGCAATAAAACCTTTTTTGTTAACTAAGACGGATTCCCAATTTTCACCTGAAAATGGAAATGTAAATCCTAATTTTTCACTGACTGTTGTTTCGCCTTCTGGAAATGTTATTTCCCTTCCGATGTCTTCAAAAAAAATAAATTCTGAATAATTAATTTCATATACTGCATTGTTTTGTTCAAAATGAATCGTGTGCAGATTGGGAATGGAGAACATGGTGAAATAATTCGCAGTACTTGCCGGTGCAGTTAACCAGGATGCTGAGCTTATACCTGTGAATGTTGTCAATAAAATAATAATGATAAATTTGAAGAAAAAAGAAGCTCGGCGGATGGTCTGATCAATCAAAGCAATGACAAAGAATGTGAGTGCCCATGTTGTTACCATGGTGAAAATAAAAAAGGAGACATTCGTATATCCATAAATGGATAAGAAAATACTCATCAACCAGAATATCCATAAAGCTATAAATGAGAAACTAAAACCATGTGCTGCGATTGCCAATCTTCCCTGTGGATGTAGAAAACGATAAAACCAACTTTTATTTATTTCAAGCGTTGATAATTTGACTGTCATGAAAATGAAGAAAATCATTAACCAGGTAATTTCTAATACCAGGAAAACCTCGATCATGATGGGAATATAACTTAAGAAAGGGAGACTGATGAAGCGATAAAGGTAAACTACGGTTGATGCAATCGCCACAATTGTTAGCAAATTGTTTACCCATAGAATCAATTTTGCCTGCTTTTCTCCCACTGATTTAATGGTTGAAAAGTTATAAGCAAATTGGGTGATTAAAGCAAATCCTAAAACCAATAATGTATCGTGTAACAACATACCTTCTGTTTGGAATCTCAGGCTGGAAACACCAACAAACCCAGCAAGACCTGCTGCGACCAAAATAGAAAATGCAACACCCAGCCAGAAATTTGCTTTGGTGCCATTATTTTTAAGAATCAGGTAAACGGTTATTGCCAGAAAAACGATTGTTTGTGCAATATAACTGATTGAAGCAGGTGTTAAGAATAATTCCATGAGAAAATCCCCAGAGATAAGAATGTTAAAAAGAATTAATCAATGTTATTATTGTAGCCTAAAATAATCTGAATTTGGTAATCAAGCAGAAACAAATTCCCAGAAATTTACCAAATTTCCACAATATGATGAAATCGATTTACATAAAAATCCCTCAATCAGGAAGATGAGGGATTTTCGATTAATAGAATTTACTCTTCTGTTATTTCAACAGAAAGAAGATTTACAGCTGGAGAATTACGTCTGGAAGGATCACGTGCAGGTATGGAAAGCAAAACGTCCAGACCTTCAGAAACTTCGCCAAACACAGAATGTTTATTATCCAGCCAGGGAGTGGGAATATGGGTTAGGAAAAATTGTGAACCATTTGTATTTGGTCCAGCATTTGCCATGGATAGAATTCCTGGTTTACTATGCTTTAATGATGGATGAAATTCATCGCCAAATTTATAACCCGGACCGCCCATACCTGTGCCGGTTGGATCTCCACCCTGTGCCATAAAATCATCAATCACCCGGTGAAAGATGGTGTCATCATAAAAGCCTTCTTTTGCGAGAAATACGAAATTGTTAACAGTTTTTGGTGTTTTATCAGCGAATAATTTTACGACAATATCCCCCACATCCGTTTTAAATGTCGCTTTATATTGTTTTTTTGTGTCAATACTCAATTCAGGGGGATTTTTCCAGGATTTTGTACTCATTGATATTCCTTTCAATTTTTTAGATTTCACGTAGATTGAAAATAATTTTCCTAAGAATTATACTCAGCCGTAGACAACCTATGTATTCTAGCATGATTTTATGGAGATAAATAGTCAGCCAGGATGATTGTGTAACCTTCAGAAAAATTAAAATATCAGGTGACCTGGATATTATTAATTTGATATAAAATTTAAAAAATATCTTCCTGAACTACTCAATGAAATATCAAGATTATGATATAGTAATTTAGCAGCGCTACTATGAATTTACAATTATCCCAAACTTTTTCAGCGCTTAAGTACCGAAACTTCAGACTCTGGTTTAGTGGTCAAATGGTATCCTTGATTGGTACCTGGATGCAAGCGACTGCGCAGAGTTATCTACTATTTGAGCTCACCGGATCACCTGTGATGTTAGGTGTTGCAGGTTTTGCAAGTGGTATACCTATATGGCTTTTCTCTTTATATTCTGGATTAATTTCCGATCGATTTTCACGTCAAAAGGTGATTTTATTTGCCCAAACTTCTATGATGGTACTGGGCTTCATATTAGCAATCCTGACTTTCACAGGTTCGGTTCAACCCTGGCATATTATTGTTCTGGCATTCCTTCTCGGAACAGCCAATGCTTTTGATGCACCTGCCCGACAATCATTTGTTGTTGATATGGTTCCAAAAGAGGATCTTACAAATGCAATTGCATTGAATAGCTCAGTATTTAATCTGGGCACGATTGTTGGGCCTTCTGTAGCTGGACTTGTTTATGCCTGGTTAGGGCCAGCCTGGTGTTTCACTATTAATGGGATATCCTTCCTGGGTGTGATCGCTGCGTTGTTGTTGATGAATGTGCCACCTCGTAAAAATCTCATCCAAAAGAAATCTCCGTTTTTAGATCTAAAAGAGGGGTTACAATTTGCCATAGGTCATGTTGAGATTAGATATCTGTTGATCAACCTGGCAGCTGTCGCAATGTTTAGTTTTAGTTTAATGACATTGATGCCGGATTGGGCAAATACTGTGCTTGGGGGAGATGTTACTACAAATGGTATGCTTCTATCCGCACGAGGTGTTGGTTCACTTGCCGCTGCTTTGATGATTGCAAATCTTGGCTCAAGAATAATCCGAGGGAGAATTTGGACTTCTGGTGGTGTGATAATGCCAATTGCGCTTTTATTATTAGGTAGTTTTCAAATTTTACCGATTTCATTAATCACCCTGGCGATTCTTGGCTGGAGTCTCATGTCGGTTGTCAATATCTCGAATGCGCTTATTCAAACACATGTTCCGGATGATTTACGGGGAAGGGTCATGAGCATATATATTTTTGCATTTATGGGAACCTATCCCCTGGGAGCATTACTGGTTGGTTGGTTGGCTGACATGTATGGTTCCCCGATGACAATTATTATTTGCGCTGTGGTTATTTCTTTGGTTTTTGGAATCATTAATTTGATTCATCCATCCATAAGAAAATTTAATTAAATCAGATTAACTGGTTATTTTTCATATTTGCATTAGAATACTTCGAAGAATGCAAAAATTAATAATTAGTGCACAGCAAAAAAAGATTATTAA
>JACZIY010000634.1 GCA_014860845.1 Anaerolineaceae bacterium | reverse complement strand
AGACGGTTGCGTTGGACAAAACTCAATTGACTGGCGTCTCGGATCCACTCATCTCCAAATAAAACAGCAAATTGATCATCCTTGATCGACCTTCCTAAGGTGACCAATCTGGTATGGGACATCTCCTTGGCCACCTCTTTTTCAGTCGTTGTATTTGAATCCGTTTGGAAAGTTTCTGATAATGGTGTGGTGCGATCACGCACTTCGGTCTTTTTTGAAGATCTGGAAAAATATATGACCAGGAAAACAATTAAGCCAGCTAACAATAGCCCAGCCATTACAAAAAAGACGATCACAATCAGATTGGACTGAATAGCCATAGATCAACCTTCCTTTTCTTTTGTTCGGAAAGAGTGGAATCCGGGCTGACAAACAGGGCAAAAATGCGTTCCTCGTTGACCAACCACTATCTTTTCAATTAATGTACCACAAATCGGGCACGCCTGTCCACTGCGACCATACACCCGAAATTCATTCTGAAAACTTCCCCCGCGATATATCCAATCGATGCTTGCGCCATTACGCTCAATTCCTTTTCTTAGCACCTGTTGGATGGCTGACAGTAGTTTTTGAGCCTGCTCCGAGGTTAATTCAGCTGAATTATTCAATGGATGAATCCCGGCGATATGCAAAGCCTCATCTGTGTAAATATTCCCCATTCCGGATATAAATGTCTGATCCATCAACAAAGGTTTTAATTGTCGCTTACGGTTGATCAAGCGCTGATAAAAATCTTTCGCATCGGTAATCTCCAGGGGTTCGGGTCCCAGGCGATGCAACAATCCATCCAGATCCTTAAGCAACCAGACTCTGCCAAATTTACGCGTGTCATTAAATGCCAGGTGATAGCCATTCTGGAACCAGACCACCAGACGATCATGGGGTAACAATTCCATCGCATCTGGATCCACCCGTAAATCGCCACTCATGCGCAAATGTACAATCAAAAATCCATCAGACAAATGAATGACGATGAACTTTCCCCGGCGACGAACATCTACAACTTGATGATCTGCTATACGCTGTAAGAACTCTTTCAGATCGGGTTCAGCCAGCGTCTTCTGCCATAAGACTTCTGCCCGTTTGATCTTCCAGCCAACAATAGCTGGCGCATCTCGACCCCCTGATCGTAATGCCCTGCAAATGGTTTCAACCTCTGGAAGTTCTGGCAAGTTCAACCTCTATTCGTTGAACAATTCGCCTACACTACGGCCTTCATTAGCACGCCGGATGACCTCACCAATCAATTTAGAAATCGTCAGGATCCTTAAGCGACCGGAGAAGAATGCCTCTTTTTCTTTCGAAATCGGGATGGTGTCGGTGGTAATAAACTGCTTGACCGGTAAAGCGCCTAACCTCTCGGCTGCATCCGCGGATAAGCTGGGATGCACAAACGAGATGTAAATATCCCGGGCACCATTCTCTTTCAGTAAATTGACGGCTTCCACCATCGATCCACCTGTATCCACCTCATCATCCACGATGATCACATCGCGTTCGTGAACATTACCGATCAGGTTTAAGGCTTTGGCTTTGGCATCATTGCCGGCCCGACGTTTCTCAATAAACGCCATGGGTACATCCAGCGCAGCCGCGTAGTTACGGCCTTTCTTCGCAAAACCCAGATCAGCTGTGACCACCACAGGATCAATCATGTTGGGTCTCAAAGATCTCAGATAATCGAGTTGCAATGAAAATGCGGAAAGCACATCTCCAGGAATCGAGAAGAATCCTTGAATCTGACCTGCGTGTAAATCCATGGTGATGTAACGATCTGCTCCAGCTGTTTGTATCATATCCGCCACCAATCGTGCTGTGATGGGTACCCGTGGTTGGTCTTTCTTGTCGGAGCGCGCGTAACAAAGGTAGGGAATCACTGCGGTAATACGTGCAGCCGAGTCCAGTCGTAAAGTTTGAATCAGGATCAATAATTCCATCAGGTTGCGATGCACAGGTGGAGAGGTCGTCTGCATCACATAGCAATCCTGTCCGCGCACACTGGTGTGCAATTTTACGAACAGGTTCTCATTCGGGAATTCAATAATGTCACGTTCATTCAAATTCAAGCGTAAATAATCTGCTATTTTTTGTGCCAATGTCGGACAGGATGTGCCCGCATACAGCTTTATACCCCCATACATCATCTTCTCATGTCGACCGTGACTGGTATAAGCCATCTCTCTTCACCTTCTTTTGGGAATTACATTAAGAGCATAAAACATGGTAATTCTAGCATCTTACCTCAATACCGAACACCGGATAATCCTCACCATCTGTCAGGATTTTACTCCCCATACGGATCTGGATTTCCAATTTAGTCCTATTTTAAGTGTAGACGATAACCGGGAAAATGCAATCATGGTTATGCTCTTTTTGGGTATTGAATTTCACTTTTTTTATTAGCACCCAGTCGATTTGGATAATTCTTTATATTGTATTACTCATTGATATTTACTTTTCAGAAAATCCATAAACTCCAGGCGGAAATTTATTTCTTCGTAATTCGTTTTAACACATATTTCAACCTTAACCCTACCCTTTCAAAAATTGATTTCTTTATAGAATTACGAAATAAAATAATATCTTTCACCTCTGGAGCAAGTGGACTGTAGATAGTCCGTTCATAGATTTCAGTACCCATCCTCAACGCATTCCTCAACTGAGTAAATTGCTCAATTCTTCCTTCAACCAACTCCAAAAATTCCCGCGGTGTCAAATTAGGTGCACCAATAACGCCAGCATTTGCTAAATTTATCCTTAATCTCCGGTATGCCAAGGCAACTGGATGCAGTGCCATCTTTTTTTCCTGTCGTCGGGAAAGGAAAAATCGCACCACAAGCCAGACTACCCAGACGACACCAAAAAGTATGAGACCACCTAAAAGAACCTGCAGCCAGACCCGGCGATTGTTTGCTTGCGTTGTTCCAGGACTTTGCTGGTTTACTTCGGCATTATCAGAATTCAAATATGAATATGCCGGAACGGATTGCGATGGCGTCGGTTCGAACGGTATCCAGCCATATCCGGGAAAATACACCTCCACCCAGGCATGTGCCAGATCACCGGTCACTTCAAAATAGCCCTCTTCTGGGACAAACTCACCTGGTGCATATCCGGTGACCAACCTGGCTGGGATCCCTTCGATGCGTAATAATACCGCCATGGCTGAAGCATAATAGGTGCAGAAGCCCGAATTTGCTTCGAACAGGAAATAGTCCACCACATCCTGATCACTGGCTGGCGATGCTGATTCCAGATCATATGGCACGGATTGCCGTACATAATCCTGAATTTTGATCACTCGCTCGTAGACCGTATTTTGCCCCTCAACCAATCGAGCTGCCAGATTGCGCACCCGCTGGGGAATGGTTTCCGGTAATTGTAAATAATCTTCCTGCATCGCCTCGGAAATTTCACCAGATACTGTTTGAAGCAGCTCTGCAATCACATCCGGAACCCAGGAAATCACTTCGTATTGTTTCACAAAACCCGTAACGATCCGGCTATCATCATCCACCAGAGATAACAGTCTGATATCCTCATTCAAGGCTTGCACAGGTTCTGCGGCTGAAAATAAACGTCCATCACCCGCCCGAAAAAGTGTAAAACGTTGATACAGTCCTTTTCTACCTTGCTGTGGCACATCTTCCAATAGCATATCACTTTGCTCATCCAGGTCTGCTTCCAACCATCCTGAGCCAGTATATGCACTGTAGATTGCCATCCGCCAGGGTCGTGGCGTTGCATCCCCTGTCCGTACCCACATCACTGTCCCTTCCATCTGTGGTAAAGGATCACCTACATGGGATAAATCCAAAGGTTGTAAAAGCTGTAATTCTTCATCACGTGTCCCAGGTAGTCGATAAACGTATCCTTCGGTATTGGCATCCAATTCAGTTGAAGATTTAGGTCTTTTTTGCTCCTCCACCCAATTATGGATTTCCTGCCAGCCTTCCGGGGTTGTGATGGTTGGCGCAAGATAGGCAGCAAATAACACCACACTGCTGATCACGACACCTGCTACAGTCCAATCAATCCACAACTGCTCAGGAAAATCGAGTTTTTGCCGTTGCCAGTTTTTCTCTAATTGAGAATAGTGACCATGGGTCACGAGTGCAAATCCCACAAATAATGCTACCAGGAGCACAACAACATCTTTGCGGTCGTTCTGTAAAACAAAAGCAATGGTTCCGATTAATGGGAGAATTGCCATCCATAAGTTTTTCCCTCTTATCACGCAGATCACCAGCCAGGAGGTCGATACCCACATCACAGCAATCAAAACTATTTCCCAGAAACCCTCATCATAAATAATCTTTTGCATTTGAATGGATTGCAGCCACTGGTTTGCGCGTTCCAGGAATAGAAAGATTTGCCAGTTTGTCGATTCAAGCCAGTCATACATCTGAAATCCAGTATCCCTGGGCACAATTTTGCCGACGTACTGAATGCCAAAACCGAGAGCCATTAAAAAGCCATAAGCCACACCCCAAACTATCAGCCAGCGTGTTTTGCTTATTAACCAAGCATTGACAACCGCCAGTATCATCACCCAAAATAATGGTGGTGGGACTCGAACCCAATAGGACTCACCCAGGGCATACGCCAATAGGAGCAGGAGGATGGCGATGATCAAAATACCAACCCAGTTGATCTTTTTTAGCCATGCTGAAATTGGTTTTTTATTGGTTGGCACAAGAATCGAATCTACACCCATTTTCCAACCTCGATCGCCTCCAGATCTTCCGCCAGGCGCGGACGATTACGAACCACAACCCTGCCAGTACCCAGGGTCAGATACTCCCAACGCCGCAAGCTCCCCAAACCTCCCAATTGGGGTTGAATGTCACCCCGCCGAACAATACGCGTGTTAATTCCCTTCGCGGCTGCCTGCGCTTGCACAGCTTTTGGATTGCCATCCATACCAAAGCTCGTTGGATCCAGTATAAAAGCCCAGGCTTCACTACCACCAAAGCTGTGCGTCATTTGTGCCAGGTTGAACATCCAGTCGCTTTCCAGCGATGGTGTCACGACAATCACCAGATCCCGCGCAGAGATCAAATTTCTGGTCGATTTCAATGTCTCTTCCAGATTTACAGGCTGTGTAGTATGTAAGGGCGCTAATTCTGACAGGATTGTCCACAGAAAAGCAGGTCCTCGTTGGGGTAATAAAATACAGGCTGGATCAACACCTGCAAATAATCCCACAGCACGCTGGTTGTTGATCAACTGCGAAGCCAATGCTGACAATAACAAAATCATGGTCTCTTCAGTGGAATCCTGCCAATCCTCCGATTGATTTTTGGAATGCACCACTGGATCCAGATCCGGAATTAGCCAGATACGCGAGGCAGCTTCGGGATCGAAGATTTTGACATAGGGGGTTTGATGGCGAGCGGTCGTCCGCCAGTGAATTCTGCGCAGCGGATCGCCAGGTTGGTATGGTCGTGTCTGAGTTGCCTGCACACTATCCGATATCCATGGCTGATTAAGAGGACGCACATCTCCCACCTGCTTACCCTTGGGTAGGAATTCATCTGGGAGAACAGCCAGTGGCGGATACACTACCATTTTTTGTGCTTTTGAATAACTACGCCGTACAGTAAATAACCCAAAAGGATCGCCACTTACCCATTCCCAGGGACCCAGAGAAAATACCCCGCGTTGTTTGCAGATGAGATTTACCCGCCATTCAGCTTTATCGGAAGAATCCAACGCCCGGATGACGCCAATCGAATACGCCAGGAAATCACTGTGATCCGCAATGCCAATCCACAGAGCAGGCAACCAGCCCTTGTTTTGCAAACAGATGTTTTCTTCCAGCTCATCCCCCACCTGCAATGCCGCATAACGTAATTTCCGGGTGGCATGCACATGATCAGCCAGGAAACGTACCCACCCATATCCACTAAGGATAATCAATGTTAAAGACACCAGGCAGATA
>JACZIY010000633.1 GCA_014860845.1 Anaerolineaceae bacterium | reverse complement strand
AATAATCGTTCCTGTTTATAATGAAGAAGAAAATGTTCCCTTGCTGTACCAGGCAGTTATCGATGCCATGCAGCCTTTTCAACAACCCTGGGAACTGGTTCTGGTCGATGATGGCAGCAAAGATCAAAGCTACACCAGACTTGCGGAACTGGCGATTAGAGACCCTGAGCACATTCGTGTGATTGGTTTACGTCGAAATTTTGGACAGACAGCAGCCATCGCTGCCGGAATTGACCATGCCAAGGGTGAAATCATTGTATTGATGGATGCTGATTTACAGAATGACCCACAGGATATTCCCATTCTGTTAGAAAAGATTTATGAAGGTTATGATGTCGTCAGTGGTTGGAGAGCCAAACGCAAGGATACCTTCATCACCAGAACATTGCCATCACTATTTGCAAACAAATTAATATCGGTGGTTACCGGTGTACATCTGCATGACTATGGCTGCACCTTAAAAGCATATCGCCGCGAAGTGTTGACCGGATTTCGTCTGTATGGCGAGATGCATCGGTTTATTCCGGTTTACGCTAATTCTGTGGGTGCGAAGTTAATTGAAATACCAGTTCGCCATCATCCACGTAAATATGGGAAAGCGAAGTATGGGTTGGAGCGAACTCTGAAGGTGATCCTGGATCTATTCACAGTGAAATTCTTAAACTCTTACGCTAACAAACCCATTTACCTGTTTGGTGGTACCGGTATTGTGATAATGGGTATATCCAGCATCATTTTCCTCTATCTCTTTTTCCGGAAAATTTTATTGCAGATTTCTGTTCTGGATTCTCCCTTGTTCATGTTATCTGCAATGTTTTTTATACTCGGTTTCCAATCCATATTAATGGGGCTGATTGCGGAGCTGTTGGTGCGCACATATCACGAAGCACAACACAAACCAACTTATACTGTTAAAACCACCATCGGATTCGAAAATCCAGTCAAATAGAGGCGTTGTCTGAAGAGGTTTAAAAAAGAAGGAGTTTTGTGTGTTTTGAGATTAGCTTTCACCTTTAAACTCTAAACTTTAAACTTTATAGCTTTTCTCTGGTAAAGATTTTTATTCCTTATCACCCAGATCTGGGTGGCGAATCCTTCAATAAAGTAACGGTCGTGTACCACTGCCAAAACGGTGCCTTCAAATTCCGACAATGCCTTTTCGAATTGGATACGGGAAGGGATGTCCAGATGGTTAATCGGTTCATCCAGTATCAGGAAATTACTTCCCTGGGCTACCAGACAGGCAAGTGATAACCGAGCTCTTTCTCCATAGGAGAGTTTATTGACCTGCTTAAAAACATCATCACCTTTGAAAAGATACTTTGATAAGAAGCTGCGATTCTCAGTCTCGTTCTGGGACAATATTTTGCTGATGCTCTCGAGAACACTCGATTCAGGCGCTAATTTACTTTGCTCCTGGGACATGTAGCCAGTCTGTACCTGACTTCCCAACCGAAAGTTGCCACTTAACGCGGGTATCTCTGCCAGAATAGTCTTGATAAGAGTCGTTTTTCCGGATCCATTATCTCCAATCAAAGCCACACGTTCTCCATAGCGCAGGATCAAATCAATTTGATTTACGAGGTCAAGATCTCCATACCCAATACTGAGATCATCCAGAATCAAAACGTCTCTGCCTGAGTTTTGTGTTTCCTGAAAATCAACTCGCATCTGCCAGGTTCGGGCAGGTTTTTCAATGCCATCATTCAGTAACTTCACAACCCGCTTCTCGATATTTTTGGCTTTTTGAATAGTCTCCTTTGTGCGGTTGGCAAAGAAACCAATACTGAATCCATCTGTTTTGGAAGGATCGGTCTTACCGCCTTTGTGATATTTGGCTTTGGAACGCATTTCAGATGCAGCTTTGCGCAGCCGGTCAATTTCTTCCAACTGATCCTGATAAGCATGCAGTTGCTTATCCTGTCTGGCAATTTTTAAGTCCAGGTATTCACTGTAATTACCACTGGTGAAGGAAATCTTGTGAGAGTGTTCATCCAGTTCCAGTATCCCATTAACGGTATGATCCAGGAATGTGCGATCATGACTCACCAGTAATACTGCTCCCTGAAACTGGTTGATCCAGTTTTCCAACCATTCGAGCATGCCAATATCCAGATGATTGGTGGGTTCATCCAATATCAGCAGCTGGGGTTTCAGCATGAGAACTTTTGATAACAGCAAACGCGTTTTTTGCCCACCACTCAAATGAGCGACTGGAGTAGAGAGATCATAACCCCCCAGGCCAAGTGAATTCAGGATGACCGGGGCTTGATGTTGAACCTCATGATTAAGATTGATTCGGTTCAAAATCTGATCAAATTTTGATTGAACCTCATGGTCATCAGAATGATCAACTAAGTAGGTTGCCAACCTATTTAATTCCTCTTCGAGTCCAGATAATTCACCGAGTTCTCCACTCAAAAAGAAGCTGATCGACGAATTGTCTTCCACACTCATTCCTTGTGGCAGATAACCGATTCTGAGAGTCTGTGGAAAGAAATTTACAGTACCTTTATCCGCAGATTCTTCCCCAACAATGATCCGTAATAATGTTGATTTTCCGGTACCGTTAATCCCCACCAGACCGAAGCGATCACCAGGGTTTAGTGTAAAATTTATATCCTGTAAAATGGGATCAAGCCCATATGTTTTTGAAATTTGAGTAACCTGAAGCATAGTTTATCCTGTGAATAAAACGAAAAACGAAAAAGGAATTTCCTTTACGAAGTAAATATTTATCACAGGTTGTCAATCATTAATCCTTCAAGCCTCCATTTCGATTTCTAGGTTCATTATATAAAATTTTACAATATCACGCCTGTTGTTTTGGGTTAATTTCCACCTGGTCTTATGTATAGATTTAATGGTTGAGAGTTGCGGATTGTGACAAAAAACATCGCTTTATTATGACAATAAATTTCACCAGTTAACTTTATTTTTAGACGAATACACTATAATTAATTATCAGAAAATTATTGGGAGGGTATGTTATGCACGAAAAAAGTATAGTATTACTGAATAAAGCGGTTGCTGATGAATTGTTTGCTGTTCATCAATATATGTATTTCCATTTTCATATGGACGATCAGGGGTATGATCTTTTGTCATCCATGTTCAGAAGAATTGCCATCATTGAGATGACCCATTTAGAATTACTCGCAGAACGCATTCTGTTCCTGAAGGGTGATGTCGAAATGGAAGCAGCTGAATCTGTTGAAAAAATTCAGGATGTGAGCGAAATTCTCAAGAAAGCTATCAAAATGGAAGAAGATGCAGTCAATAATTACAACAAATGGGCAAATGAATCTGCTGCCAACGCTGATTCAGTGACCAAGAAGTTGTTCGAACAATTGGTAACTGAAGAGGAAGGCCATTATGATCAATTCGACCTGCAGAATGACCAGGTCGAAAAATTTGGTGAAAGATATCTGGCATTACAATCCATAGAGCGATCGAAAAAACTAGAAGCTGGATTACCCCAGCAATAATAGAATAAAATGATGTGGATACCCTGAGATGAAAATGGACTCAGGGTATTTTTATACCCCCTGGCAATGGTTAAGTCATTGATCACCAGTATATATGATATAAATAATATGATTGGTCAATATTGTGTTTTTGTTATTTGTCTTAATTGCAAGTACAAATTATAATTTCATAATCCAATGGATGAAAAATTTCATTATGATTGGTTCAAGTGAAAATTCATTGGTTTAAAACTATAAATTGCCATTCAATATGGTTTTTTTAAAGGTACATGAATGCAATCGTTATCTATCATACCATTAGCGGATCTCAAATCAGGAGAAAGTGCGACTATCAGTGCACTGAAAGCTGGCAGAAATATTAATGCACGTTTATCTACCCTGGGATTTACGCCGGGTGTGATGATTTACATGACGCATAATTATGGCCATGGTCCGATTGTTGTTACTGTGAGAGATACCAGAATTGCTCTCGGAAGGGGAGAAGCAAAAACGATTATGGTAACTAGAGAAAAAGAATGAATTTGTATCGCGAATTCAGACAGCGATCCGACATGAATGGTATCAAAAGTGACACCCTGACGATTGCATTGGCTGGTCAACCCAATATGGGTAAGTCCACCATTTTTAATCTTTTGACGGGTCTCAACCAGCATGTGGGAAACTGGCCAGGCAAGACAGTGGAGAAAAAAGAAGGTGAATTTCAACACAATGAACACACCATCCACTTGATCGATTTACCCGGCACCTACAGTCTCTCCGCAAATTCTCCGGAAGAAATTATTGCCAGAAATTACATCTTACAGGAAAAACCGGATCTGGTAGTTGCGGTTGTCAGCGCAGCCAATCTTGAACGCAGTCTTTATCTGGTTTCAGAATTAATCGTTCTGGAAACTCCCTTGATGATTGTCTTGAATATGATCGACGTAGCGGAGCAGGAAGGCTTTACCGTTGATGCAAAAATACTTCAGGAAGCCATGGGTGTTCCTGTGATACCTATGATTGCAAGTCGCGCCAGTGGGGTCAGAGATCTCCTGGATTACTTCGATCAATTCTTCGAGGGAAAATTAGAGTTTTACCCCAGATTACCCCAGATCAGTGCCGATCACCAACACGTAAAAGAATTAATTGATCAATTGATTGATGGATTTGTGCCGGATTATTACCCCAAAAACTGGGCTTCAATGAAGTTACTGGAAGGTGATTCTGAAATATATGAAATACTGAAATCTGTACTTCCTCTCGAACGCTGGGAAACGATTGATGAAATTCTTAAGAAACATGAAGATGCCGGGTTGGCAATCGCTTCGGGACGATATGAATGGATTGAAAGAAATATTCGTGCAGCAGTCAATCGACCCAAATTAGGGCAGGTGGGTCTGACTGATCGGCTGGATAAATTTACTACGCATCCTATTGGGGGGTTGATCATTTTAGCCATTATTCTTGGTTTGACATTTTGGCTCACTTTTACGATTGGTTCTCCGATCCAGGAATGGATGGATAGCAAAATTCTTGTTCCACTGGGTACGTTAGCACAATCACGGCTAATCGATGCGCCAGACTGGGTGATTAGCCTGGTTGTCGATGGTGTTATTGGTGGTGTAGGCGCTGTGGTTACCTTCTTGCCGATAATAATAATTTTCTTTGCCGCGTTTGGATTTTTAGAAGATATTGGATATATGGCACGAGCCGCTTATGTAATGGATAATTTTATGCACTGGATGGGACTACATGGCAAATCCTTCTTACCATTATTTCTTGGTTTTGGGTGTAATGTGCCAGCTGTAATGGGTACTCGGGTGATTGAATCCTGGCCAGCCAGAATTCTTACGATCCTTTTGGCTCCATTTGTGCCATGTTCAGCCCGTATGGCAGTTATTGCTTTTATTGCACCTGCATTTTTCGGGCGTAATGCTTTTATTATTTCTTGGGGTCTGATTCTTTCTAGTATTGCAATTCTCATGATCGTTGGTGTCATCTTGAATAAAATCTTTTTCAAAGGTGAACGAACAGCCTTCATCATGGAATTACCCCTTTACCATATTCCGAATTTGCGTTCAGCTATGCTCCTTATCTGGCAGCGTTCCCTCTCATTTTTGAAACATGCTGGAACCATCATTTTGATGATGTCGATTGTGGTATGGGCTTTATCTGAATTTCCAGGAGGTGACCTCGAAACCAGTTTCCTGGCACAAATTGGAAATTTCGTCGCACCTGTAGGTGAATGGATGGGACTGGATTGGAAATTAACCGTGGCTTTAATCACCAGCTTTATGGCCAAAGAGAACGCTATCGCTACATTGGGTGTTCTATATGGTAGAACAGCAGAGTTTGGTCTGCTTGATACCATCTCCATGACGTATTCGACTGCAGTTGGTTTGTCTTTTATGGTGGTTACCTTATTGTTCATTCCCTGTGCGGCAACAGTCGCTGTCATAAAACAGGAAACAGGTTCCTGGAAATGGACCATGGTAAACATTTTGTTGATGTTAGTTGTTTCAATTGGTGCCGCCAGTGGGGTATATGCCATTGCATCCAGGTTGGGATTGTAAGCAATGTTGAATAAATTATTGGATCTGATCAATCAGGGTGGATCACTGACACCCAATACGCTGTCCCAACAATTGGACACCACCCCTACGATGGTTGAAATGATGATTGAAGAATTAACCCGGCGCGGTATTTTGAAAGTATCTGAATTCGAGAAGAATTGTGATTCCGAGTCGTGTGGGTCCTGTTATTTATCCAAAAGCTGTCATTCGAAGACCCAAAGGGTTTGGACTTCGGCAACGAAGAAATAAAAATTTGAAGTGGAGGTGAATGCACCTCCTTTTTATTTATTTTTTAAACTTGTCTTTGATCGCAAAAGGGGAATAAAACAGCAGAATAAAAAATGCTGCCAATAATTCAATGATCACTAGGTAGTATGGCCAGGGAGGAAGAACATCCAACAAGCTGGCTGTTTCCGGTTTATGGGCAATAAACAGGTAATTACTGCCAATGATAAAATTCAGAACAAAAACGAACAGGAAATAGATATTTCCATAGATGGCTACCCGTTTGACCGATCCCCAGGTTGGGCGATAGCCTTCCACGAGTGTCATATACAATGCTGAAATGATGATCAAGCCATGTGATAGAAAGACCTGAAAATAACGGAAATGTGGAAAAGCATATTGACCCAGGTCCGGTGTAAGCACAGCCTGTAAAGCTCCGGCTATCCCAATCAGGTACGCAAATTCATAAATCGTTCTATTTTTTGTTACCAACATGTAAGCACTCAACCAAACCAGTGCACTGCATAAGTGAAATGGTAGCATGGTTTGAAGTGACCATTCGCCAATGCTGATATTCCAGATATGCCACATTGTTTCATTCGCAACCAGTAATATGGCCATTACCCAACGAACCCGTAAACGCTGTTGGGATGTTGCATGGCGTTGGGTGAGGATTATCAGCGCTCCAACCATTATGATAGAAAAAATAGCAATCAGATGTTGAGTGGAGAATAAAACAAAAGGACCATTGGGGAAGTCTTTTCCGAAGAATGTTTCCATATTCACCTGAGATAAGTGGAATGGTGTAATTGTAGGGAAAACGGTAAAAACGTCAAATGTAGAATCATTCCAATATTCAGTTGATTGAAGATGAATATCTTGTTCATGACACTTAATCTGACCAGGAGCCCGGACAGGGTTCCCTTTAATCGCCATCCTCTGATAGAATCACAATGAACAACAAATGGAGATTACAGAATGAAATACGCAGATATTTTAGCCAAACAAATAGATATTTTATCCAGACAGGTACAGGCAGTCATCGAAATGCTCGATGAAGGCAACACCATTCCGTTCATCGCCCGCTACCGTAAAGAACGCACTGGTAGCCTGGATGAAGATCAGTTGCGCAAGATTGAATCAGGCTTGGATCGCTTGCGTAGCTTGGATGAAAGGCGGGCTACCATTCTAAAGACCATTGAAGAGCAGGGCAAACTAACCGTAGAATTATCTGCAAAAATTAATGCCGCGCAAACATTAACAGAATTAGAAGATATTTACCTCCCCTATAAACCCAAACGGCGCACCCGTGCTATGATCGCCCGTGAGAGAGGGTTGGAAGGACTGGCGGAGTGGATACTGAAACAACCACTCACCAAAACCATTCTGGAAGATATTGCCAGACCATTCCTGAATGATGCGGTGTTGACGATTGATGATGCCTGGCAGGGAGCCAGAGATATCGTAGCTGAAATGATCAGTGAGCATACCGAGGTGCGATCACAGACCCGTGAAAAAGCATTACAGTGGGGGGTTCTGCAATGTCATAAGATCGAAGAGGCTCAGGATGAGAAAAGGGTTTATGAAACCTATTACAGTTTTGAGTACAGGGTGGATAAAATTCGTCCTCATCAGACCCTGGCAATCAACCGGGGGGAGAAGGAGAAAATTATGCGTGTAGGTATAAATATGGAGCAACGCAATTGGGAGAATGTTATATTTGGATATTTTCGTCCTAATCCTAGATCATCGTTGAATAAGCAGATGCGTGAAGCTATTCAGGATGCGGCCGAACGATTATTATTACCAGCCATCGAGAGGGATGTGCGCCGGGCATTGACAGAGGTGGCAGAATCGCATGCGATCACTGTTTTCTCCACCAATATGAAAGGTTTGCTCAGCCAACCGCCGTTAGCCAACCATGTTGTGTTAGCGATTGACCCAGGATATCGCACGGGTTGTAAAGTAGCTGTGGTGGACCCAACCGGTAAGGTGCTGGATACGGTTACTATTTACCCGCATCCACCCCAAAATCACAAACAAGAGTCCTTGAAAATCCTTAAACATCTGGTGGAAAAGCACCATGTCTCATTGATTTCCATTGGAAATGGTACTGCCTCCCGTGAAAGTGAACAACTGGTGGCTGAATTGACCCGCGAAACGGGGGGTGCCAGCTACTTGATGACCAATGAAGCTGGAGCTTCTGTTTACAGTGCCAGCCCATTAGCGCGAGCGGAATTACCGGATCTGGACGTGTCCATGCGTGGTGCGGTTTCGATTGCCCGTCGTATACAGGATCCCATGGCGGAACTGGTCAAAATTGATCCGAAATCGATCGGCGTTGGGATGTACCAACACGACGTCGATCAGGGCGAGCTCTCCAAAACTCTGACAGGTGTGGTAGAAGATGTGGTTAATCGGGTAGGGGTTGATCTAAATACAGCTTCACCTGCTTTGCTCTCGTATATATCCGGGATTGGTCCAAAATTATCAGAAAAAATTGTGGCACATCGCGACCAGCACGGTACATTCATGAGCCGTGATGAAATTCGCAAAGTTTCCGGGATGGGACCCAAAGCTTTTGAACAATCAGTGGGGTTTTTACGCATCCGTGATGGAAAGGAACCTTTGGATTCATCTGCTATCCACCCGGAAAGTTATCCGATTGCCAAAGAATTGATGAAAAAGGCAAAAATTGACCTGAAAATGCCGATAGATGATCGCAAGCATGCCCTGGAATTGCTCAAACGCCAAAAACCATTGCCTGAATTAGCAGCAGAATTGAAAACAGGTCAACCAACCCTGGTGGATATTTTTGATCAATTAATTCGACCTGGCAGAGACCCAAGAGAAGACTTGCCGCTTCCAATTTTGAGAAATGATGTGCTTTCAATGAGTGACCTTAAAGTTGGAATGCAATTGAAAGGCACTGTTCGCAATGTGGTCGATTTTGGCGCATTTATCGATATTGGTGTCAAACAGGATGGTTTGCTGCATCGTTCCCAGATTCCACGTGGAGAAATCTTGGAAGTAGGTCAGATATTATCAGTAACTATTCAATCAGTCGAAGTTGAACGTGGTCGAATTTCCCTGGGTTGGGGAGCTGGATAAGAACCCCTTCCTTTCACCATTTGAAAACCAACCATGACGAATGCTGCCATGATCAGGTTTATCAGAACCACCCAAATCAAGACAAGTGGGCCGCGGCTCTCAATAAATTGACCAACAATCCAGGGTGAGGTCATTCCTGAGATGCTGGCTGCAATAAACAAATAACTGGTAATACGGGAAGAGACGGCGTTAAGTTCTTCTGCCAGATTTATCCCGGTAGGGAAGCCTGTGGCGATAAAAAAGCCATAGGAAATACTGCAAATCCATAAGGCAATGGATGAATTCGGCAGTATCAGGATAATGATCAGACTGAATATGCCACCCAAAACATCCATCCACATGATCTGGCGATTAGTTAACTTCCTTGAAAGTCCTATACCCAGGAATCGACCAAGCATGAAGGATCCCCAAAAAGCTGAGGTAAGGTAAGCACCTGTCTCACCATTGGTAAATCCAGCCTCGATACTGTATGTGTAAATCCAATTGGCAAAAGTGAGTTCAGCACCCGTAAAAAAGAGGAAAAACAATACCAGCAAAACAATGATCCCTTTGCCAGCTTTCGGTCTGGCTTTTTCAATGCTATCGATAGACTGAACAACAAAATCCGGATTGGCAGGGGATTCCAGGCGTAACAAGAAAGGAGCCGGCAACACGATCAAAGCTGCCATAACCCAGAATGAAATATTGATCATTTCTGTCAATCGTAATGATTGCGCAATGATCAGGGGAGCGATAAACGAGCCTAACCCAAAAAAGAAATGCAGACTGTTCATGTATGGCGCAACCTTACTTCCATGCAGCCAAATTAAAAGAGTATTTTCTCCTACATCCAGGTTAGATTGCGCAATCCCAATAAAGAAAAGAATCCCAACCAATAACCATAACGAACGGATAACCGGAATCAATCCAATTCCAACACCCATCATGATCAGTACAATAAACAAAATTTGGTTTCCCGGAATTTTATGGAAAAGGATCCCCGCCAAAAAAGAACCAGCCAGATACCCCAGTGAACTGAATATAAATAATGAACTGACTTCCCGTAAATTGGAGGCTGTATTCTCTGCAAAAGAGGGGATGGCAGGTCCCAAAGCTCCTGTGATCAGTCCGAGTGAAATAAAGGATAAAAAGTAAATAACAGTCAGAAAGGTTTTTTGGTTTTTCAATTAATTATGTCTTTCTATGAATGGAATGATCTTATCACCACAAGCGAAAATTGGGGAGTGATGTAAGGGGTAATATCAAATTTAACCATGCAAAAGGTTGATAATTCACACATAATACATATGTAAAATGTGTAATTTTTACACATATCTCCAAGGAAAAATGTGAGAAGTGCCACTGATTGTTAAGTTGTCAGTTTGCAGAGTTTAACCAGACATTTCTCTTCCTCCACTCCTAAATTTCAATCGTAGATGAAAATTTCCGTGTAAGATTAATTAGAGAAAACCAAAATTCAAGGAGCATGATGGAATTTCTACCAGAGCAATTTGATCCCTGGGCGAAGAATTATGATAACGATGTGAAGGCAGAAGCTGGTTTTCCCTTTGCAGGATATGCAAAACTGCTAAAAGCCATTTTTGATTCAGCCAATCCCCAACCTGTTCAAAAAGTGCTGGACCTGGGATGTGGCACCGGCAACCTAGCTGCTGCGTTCTCTTCGGTTGGCTGTCAGGTGTGGGGTACTGACTTTTCCGAAAACATGATTGCAAGAGCCCGGCAAAAGTACCCAAATCTACATTTTTCAGTGGCAGATGTGCGAGATCCACTACCAGCCAATTTTCCAGGGAGGTATGACTACATCGTTTCTGCGTATGTTTTTCATCATTTCCCCATCCAAGAAAAAATTAAGCAACTGCTTAGATACAAACATCATCACCTCCAACCGAATGGAAAAGTCATCATCGGGGATTTGATGTTCCCATCTGAAGAAGCTTTGCAGACTATTGCCAACCAATATCCGGATACATGGGATGATGAATATTATTGGATTAAGGAGCGTGATCTCCCCTTAATGCAGCATGCAGGTCTGGCAGTACAATTCCAACAGATCTCATTTTGTGCGGGTTTGATCTGGTTTGGATTATAATCATCTGAAAATTATTATCAGAAACTCCAGACAGAAAGGTAATATTACCAACCATGGCTGATCAACATTCCTCGTACTTAAATCCGAAAATTGAAATGCGGTCGTTTCCACAAAAAGGCAGCTATGGCCTCTTTGCTCTGGAACCCATTCAAAAAGATGAACTCTTAGCCATGTGGGGTGGGCGTGTAGTTGGTTATGAAGAATATGATCAGTTAACCCCATTTTTAAAATCGCACGGTTTACAAATCTGGGATCATCTCTTTCAAGTGCCACTCCTTGAGGGTGATCCAGCTGATTATTTCAACCATTCCTGTAATCCGAATGCGGGTTTCAATACCCCCATTTCACTGGTAGCCATGCGCGATATTGCCACTGGGGAAGAGCTGTGTTTCGATTATGCCATGAGCGAGGATAACCACTTCGACGAATTTCCCTGCGGTTGCGGGGCAGCTTCCTGCCGTGGACAGGTTACCGGTAAGGATTGGCAAATACCATCGTTACAGGAGCGCTATTTTGGCTACTTCAGTCCCTACCTTCAGGCGCGCATAGAGCGTATGCAGAAGTAGATTGGCTAGTTGCTGTTCGTAGGTTCGCGAAAAATTACAAATTTGCTGGTTGTGAAATTCCAGGTCATAGTGATGGCAGTAGCTATCAGCAAGCCTGCCCATTCTGGTAATTCCAGCACATGCAGGGATAATGCCATCAATCCACTATTGATACCCACCGCGACCATGTTGATGAGAAAGAAGAACACAAAGCGTTTGGTCGATCTGACCTGGCTGCGAAAGGTGAAACTGCGATTCCAGATATAACTATTTACCACTCCAAGAATGTAAGAAAGTGCTTTGGCAATTACAGGAGCAGCAGAAAAAAATGGAACAAGACGAGTCAAGATCCAATAGGATCCCAAATCGACCCCGGTGTTGAGAATACCGACCATGCCAAAACGCACTGCCTGATGAAACCAGTTAGGTGTTCGTAACCATAATCCCGTCATACGTGGAAAGTATTTTAAAATCCAGCCGGGTAATTGTGTTGGTGGATGATTATGTGGGGGTTGCATGATCAGAGGAAATGATACTGGATGATATTCGGATTGTCTATAAAATTCTACAATTTGTTTTCTTGTAATATATTTGATAACTCTTAGGACACGATTTTATAAAGGACTGGTCATCTGGTTAGGTAGATATAACCATCTGGGGAGTTTTTCCTTTTTTGGCTTTTGTAAATCTTGACGAACGATTTTTTCTTCGGTACACTCATAAAAAATTAGAAAGGAGAAGGTGTTCTTTGGCTAATAAGGCTCTTGTCGTTGTAAATAAAAAAATACAGGATTGCACCGTTTGAGTTTGTAATTCATTTGCATGATCAACCACGAGTGCACCTGTACTCGTGGTTTTCATTTAAGAATGGATAATAGAGAAAAGCAATACGAGCCCTACTCTATAAGTAAGACTCAATCACTTATATCATTTCCATGTTCGATTTCCCAGCCACGAGTAAAACGTGGCTGGTTTTTTTATCCCGCAAGGGAATGCAAGGAAGAACAATGAATACAAACATTTCATCCAACAGGATGGGTATTGTTAGTTTTAAATCAACATCACATTGTGGTGTGATTCTGGATGGAAAGGAGTACCTATGCCAGGTTTCAAGCCGCATAAAACAGAGCCAACCAGAAAAGAACACCGACCACCAAAATCAAGTCTCTGCCAGACAAATGGAAAATCTGATCGTGGTAGGTGACCGTGTGAATGTTCTGGTAGGTCAGGGTAGTCAGCCGATGATCATCGAACGTTTACCCAGACACAATCAATTATCCAGATCTACATCCAGCAGACCAGGTGGTAAATTGATTGAACAGGTATTAGCCAGCAATGTTGATCAGATTGTTACCGTGTTTGCAGCCGCCAATCCAGAGCCCAAATGGAACTTACTCGATCGTTACCTGGTCATGGCTGAAGCCGTGGAATTACCAGTATGGATTGTGATCACAAAAACAGATCTGGTTGAACAGGGGCATGCAATTGAACAAATGAATCAACAGCTTGCGGTTTATCAAAAGATTGGCTATCCGGTTTTGTTGACCAGTAGCCTTCAGCAAAAGGGGATTGACGAATTACGGTCAATGTTCAAAGAAAAAAACTCTGTCTTGATTGGAAAATCAGGCGTAGGGAAAACATCTTTACTGAATGCATTGATGCCAGGACTGGATTACCGGGTGAGCACTGTCAATGAAATTACAGGGAAAGGCAGACATACCACATCTGCCATGCGCATGTTGCCACTGGATGAGAGTACAACCCTGATCGATTCGCCAGGAACCCGTGAGTTTGGATTATGGGATATTGATCCGGATGATCTGGATTGGTATTTCAAAGACATGCGGCCGTATCTCGGAAATTGTAAATTTAAATTGGATTGCCAGCATGAAGATGAACCCGGTTGTGCGGTACGACAGGCAGTCGTCAATGGACACATAGATCCTCGTCGTTATCGAAGTTACTTAAGGTTAAAAGAGGATTATCTACGATGAGACACAACCTGGATACAACATTTGACCCCATCCGGCAGAAACCTCGCTCGAAAATTACCAGAGGATATCGGCAGTTGACCCATACCGATTTGTATCAACAGGTGGTAGGTTTCACCTGTATTAAGTGTAAACATGCTATCAGTTCCGATCCACTTCTTTCGGGTGTTAATAACCGAAATCACTGTCCGTATTGCCTGACATCAAAACATGTGGATTTGTACCAGGCCGGAGACCGCTTAAATGCCTGTAAATCCACAATGACTCCTATTGGGCTCACCTGGAAGAAATCCAAAAACAAATACGGTTCTGGATTGGGAGAATTGATGATCGTCCACCGTTGTGATGGCTGTCATCGATTCTCAATCAATCGTATAGCTGCTGATGATTGTTCCGATTCTATTCAACGATTATTTCATAATACCATCAATTTATCGATGGCGGACCTGAGCGAACTCATTCATTCCGGGATTGAGCTTGTTAGACCTGATCACCAATCTGAAATTTTGGCATGTCTATTTGGAAATTTACAATATTAATCTAAATTCCATCAACTATTAACCAAAAATAGTTGATGGAATTATTAACATCTTGTATATTAAGATAATGTTTCCAAAATTAAGTCAGCAATTAATTGAATCATTATTTGAGAAAATTCCAATTGGATTGGCTATTTTTGATCCTGATTTACGATTGATGTATATCAATCCGAAGTGGAAAAGTTTCATGGCTCAATATACCTACACAAAACCAGAAACAGTGAAACCAGGCACCAAATTTTATGAAGTTGCGCCTGGAACAGAACAATATTTTCAGGATGTATTTGAGCGGGTACTGGCAGGAGAGGTGATACGTGAGCCAGCATTGTATGCCAACACACAGGGAATAGAGTCTTATTGGGATGTATTGTTAACACCTCTGGAAGAAAACGGACAAATCATTGGTTTCCTGGATGCAGTCACCGATGTAACCGATCAGATCAAAGTAAAAGAATATCTCGAGGACCAAATTTTTGAACGTACTCAATCACTGGTAACTTTATTACAAATCAGCCGGATTTTTAGCTCCATTCTCTCAATGGATGAGTTATTGACCTCGGTTTTGGTAGAGATGAAACGCTTGGTTGAATATGATGGGTCTGCAATATTAAGGCTGGAAAAAGATCAGCTCGAAGTAAAAGCAACAACCGGTTGTTTGACACAGGTCTTTCAAATTGGTGATTGTTTTAACGTCGATAATGATCTGGATCAAAAATTATTTACGATTTCAAAACCAATCAGGATTGCAGATGTTAACGATCTTACACCCCATGCCAAAGCTTATCGCAGCCACAATTATCCCGCAAATGATTGTATTCGATCCTGGATGGGTTTAGCTTTGAAAGTTCAGGACCGTATCATTGGTGAGCTGGTATTGGTTCATCACAAACCAGGTTTCTTCGAAATCGTAGAGGATAATTACATTCAGATTTTCTCCAGTCTGGCAGCCATCGCACTCGAAAATACTTATCTGTATCAATTGGAACAGGAACGCCGCCATGAAAGCGAACGCCGTCAAAAGGTAGCGGAAGGATTACGCGATATCCTCAAAGCTTTGAATTCAAATAAAAATCTGGAGGATCTCTTACATTTTATTGTGGAACAGGCTCATAAAATGATGGAAGCTGATCTGTCAATTCGCTACCATGAAACCGAAGATCAACCGCTCAGCACTGTAAGCTCGAAATCATTTCCACAGGATTTGTTTGAAGTATTTTCAGCCTACACTGTCTCCAATCCGCTAAGTGATTTACAGACCCGACTATCAAGAGGCGAATTTGTTATCGATTCAGATTATAAGGCAGAAATCGACAAATTAAAGAAAAGTTACTATGATAAAGAAAATCCACGGATTTATGAGGTCATGTGCTCGATTGCCAAATACTACTCTTGTGGTCTGGTAACGCCGTTGCTGGTTCGTGGAAAATTATTTGGGTCCTTGAGGTTTTTCTATCGAAACTATCGCGAATTTGATGAAGAAACCACTCGTTTGGCAATGATGATCGCAGAACAAGCAGCACTGGCAATCGAGAATTCAACCTTAAGGAAAGAAGTGCAATTGGCGGCTGTCTCGAATGAACGCAATCGTCTGGCACGTGAATTACACGATTCGGTTACCCAGACATTATTTTCCACCAGCCTGATCGCGGAAGTTCTTCCGCGATTATATGAAGTAAATAAACCAGAGGCTGAAAAACGCCTGATTGAGATGCGTCAATTGGCGCGAGGAGCATTGGCAGAAATGCGCACTCTTTTGATGGAATTACGTCCGAATGCCATCGTGGAAGCCAATCCCAGGGAACTGCTCAAGCATTTGATGGATGCCTATACCGGTAGAACAGGTATTTCAATCCATTATTCCGAGAAAATTGATACAGATACCTCTCTATCCGGTGAACAAAAATTGGTAATTTACCGTGTTGCACAGGAAGCTCTTAACAATATTGCTAAACACGCCTCCCCATCCGAAGTCAAGATTCTTTTCCATGTGGAGCTCTCCCTGATTAATCTAATGATTGAGGATAATGGGGTGGGTTTTAATCTGAATGAGATCCAACCAGATCATTTTGGGGTGGGTTTTATGCAGGAGAGAGCTGAAGGTATTGGGGCGAAGATAAAAATCCTCAGCCAACCTGGCGAAGGTACACTTGTCCATCTTATGATTCGGTAATATAGGAAAAACAGTAGACCATTTCGACCTATTTTTCATCGCAAGGTTTCATTAAGAGTCTGGGATGAGCCAATCCAAATTTGAATTGTGTATAATGAGATCAAAATTACCGGGTAAATAGGTGTAACGATGTTTACAATCGATGTTAGAAAAATTTATCATCCAGAGTTATTTAATCGAAAACCCCGTATCTCTGTAGATTCCGGGAAATTCATTTCCCTTGGGGAACAAAACAAAGCCATTCGACATATGCGTGCTCTGGAGTTTGATCTTGTGCCTGGCTTCATAGAACTACAAATCAACGGTGCCTTTGGTTTTGATTTCACCAGCCACCCTGATTCGATCTGGCGGGTGGCAGAACGTTTGCCGGAATTTGGCATCACCACCTGTCTACCGACCATCATCACCAGCCCTCTGAATGTGATGGAAAACGCTATGCAAGTCTGGAAGAACAACAAACCAGTTGGTTTTCAAGGTTCATATCTGCCTGGTCTGCATTTCGAGGGTCCTTTTCTTAACCCAAAAAAGAAGGGGGTACATGCAGAGGGGCTTTTCCAACTGGCTGATCCTCGCCTGGTGCAGAATTGGACTCCGCAAAATGGGGTACGTATGGTCACGATTGCCCCGGAAATACCGGGTGCCATCAATCTCATCATTACCTTATCCCAACGCGGCATTCTGATAAGTGCGGGTCATTCGCTCGCGGACGCATATCAGGCGCGTGCCGGGTTTGGGGCTGGAATCCGATATGCCACCCATCTTTTCAATGCGATGACGCCTGTCCATCATCGTGAACCAGGACTGGCGATCGCGGTATTGGATCATGCTGAGGTTTCCTTTGGAATGATCCTGGATGGATTGCATGTCGCCCCTGAATTGGTACGCATGGCCTGGCGCTATCAAGGCAATAGAAGATTGACACTGGTTACCGATGCCAGCGCTGCTCTGGGAATGCCTGCCGGTACCTATCCGTTGGGGGAAAATGAAATTCAGGTGGATGAATTCTCAGCTCACTTAGCGGATGGTACCCTGGCTGGCAGTATCTTAACGCCTCTCAAAGCCCTTCAGAATTTACAAACCTTTACGAAGAGTACTTTTCAAGAAGCTCTGGCATGCTGGACGACCAACCCGGCGCGGGTTTTGGGATTGAGAGATCGGGGAGTAATCCGTCCTGGAGCAGTCGCTGATTTTGTTTTATTGTCCGCTGATCAGGAAGTAGCAGCAACATTTGTTGCGGGAGAGTTGGTGTATCAGGCACCCTGGGCTAATCTCATATGGGATTAGTGGGCAATCCAAGGTAATCTCATAAGTATGTACAAACGCAGTAAGATTTTCCGATATCCGCTCCTCATGGTTGGGATGATCATCATCATCCTGTTCCTTTCACCATTCCTGCTTTCCTGGGTTACGAAAACAGCCTTATCTGTCCTGGATAAGGGTCAGGTGCGGGCGACCTGGCTAAACACCGCGGAAATCCTCAGTTCATACCCGCGGCTGCAATTCCAATTTTCTCAGAACATTGAGCCTGAAGTGGTAGCTGCATCCTTCTTCATAGAACCAGATATAACAGGCACCTGGAACTGGCTGGAATCAGATCTGGCTGTCTGGCAACCGGACACATCAATTCCTTCTGGTCAATCAATCCGCTTTGGCTTTCAAAATCCGGAAGCCTCCCTTGATTCAAATTCAAAGCGCTTGAAATCTTACGAATGGCAGGCATTTATTCGTGAACCGGAAGTTGCCTTTCTGAAAGGGGTGGAAAACGGGAAAGAACTGTTCAAAGTCTCTCCCAATAATCCCGGAACTGAAATACAGTTGACACAAACGGATGGCAAAATCGTTGACTTTACTGTTTCTCCGGATGGTGAGCAGATTTTGTTTTCTAAATCGAACGAACGCTTGGGGTTGGATCTCTGGATTATGAATCGCGATGGGCAGGCACAAACCATGATTCTGGACTGCGGGGTCGACATATGTTCTTCAGCGGATTGGAATCCCCTCCGAGATGAAATTGTTTTCACCATCGAGAATTCCAGTAATGAAACATCTTCTATGAATGCAGAATTGCCCAAACCTTACACCCTGAATTTGATATCCGGAACCACGATGCCTTTATTGAATGATCCCCAAAAAGCTGGTTTCGATCCTATCTGGTCATCCGGAGGACAATGGATCACCTTTTGGGAGGGGTTGGATGGCGGGATCTTGATTCTACACGGCAACAGTAAAGAGGTAGGTTTCGCTGATCCATCGAGTGAGGACACGGGTTGCTGGTCCCCAGAGGAACGCTATTTTTACTATTCAGATGTAAAAGAAGAAGGACTCCCGATTGTCTCGATTATCTATCAAGTGGATATATTAACGGGTTTGCGTGATTACTTTACAGGCAGTGAATTGTTTGACCTGGGTTTCAACTATTATTATCCAGTTTGTCACCCACAGGGGCAGGGATTGCTGGTGGTTGTGCAGATCGATCCGAAAATTCCGCAGCGTGAATTATGGTGGATAAAACCGGATAGCTCCTATCAGAAAATTTCTACCGATCTGACTCAAATGGTTACTCAATTTTCTTGGAGTCCGGATGGTTCCAGAATTTCTTACTTGCGCGATACATTAACCGGTCTGGCTGATGGGTCAGAAATGATCTTATGGGAGACCGACAATTCTGAAGAATTGATAACTTTGGTGAATGGGGTCTATTCCATCCGTTGGATCCCATAAACAAATGATATTGGAATTATGATCACCAAAGATACGGGTGAGAAAATCGTTCTTCCTGTGAAAAAGTGATTTTCCAGCCAAAACTTTTATCAATACGGAATTATTGATTCTTAAAATTTCCATTTAAGCCTTGAAAAAAATGGTTTTTTCATTGATAATAGAACAATATTTCTAATATTAAAGAGGACAAATGGAAACAACTTTCTTGAACCCAACTGAACAAATCCATTCATTGATTCAACAATTCAGATTCAGGGATGCGTTGCTGATCTTAAGTCAACTCCTTATTACAGAGTCTGAT
>JACZIY010000632.1 GCA_014860845.1 Anaerolineaceae bacterium | reverse complement strand
GGCATACTGGATTATTTCGAAATTCCACTGAGACGAGTTGAGATTTAGTTTATTTAATTTCTGGTCCGGAACATTAAGGATATAGATGCCACTCCCTGTTGTTGAAATGGCAATATATTCTCCTTTGGATGACCAGGATATGTCATTCATAATCAAATCTTTATTGGTGTAAGACCACTCGTTCACATAACCATCCGGATGTATCAATCGAATAGCGCAATTTAGATCATCAATGAATGCGATGGGACCATATTTATTGAAATCCAGGTTGGATTCAGATTTAATTAGATCTTCCGTAGGAGCTGGTGGAATGGCGGGTGTTTTGGTGGCAGGTTGGGATGTTAAAGGAGGGGGATTTGTGTTGGTAACGGTGGGCAAAATAATTTTCGTGGGAACCAGAGAGGGTTCGTTCATCTCTACCGGAGTCATTACTGGCTCCAGTGTGGGTGATGAGCAGGCAGTTAAAAACCATGAAAATAAGAATAAGAAATATATGGTCACAGATTTCATAATTTCTCTGGATTTAACCTGTATGATTTGAATTTAATTTTTTAATTTTTTTATTTATTGTGGATCAAGCTAACTATACAGCATTTAGAGGGAGAATTCAATCATTGAATATCTGGAGGGATTATTCTTCCAAATACAAGCCGCCTGTTGCTTCCAGCCAATCAGCAACCGCATCAGCGGCCTTGGATACAGAATTATCCGACACATCCAGATGCAAGGTGGTTAATATCGAATGACTCGCCAGCTCTTGAATGCGTTCCTGCTCGGCAATAAATAGGGATAAATCATCATATTGCGAAGGATTTCCAGACACCTTCAGGCGTTCTTCCCGTGCAGCTGCAAAAGAATCCAGTGTACGGGTACATAGCACCAATCGGAAGCCCAATGGCAACAAACGTTCTTCCAACCATCCAAAATCGTAATACTTGCCATAGCGTTGCAGCTGATACATCTGCGTGGAAAGGTGAAAACGATCCACAATCCAGGAGTAATATCGTTGTAACTCAAACATGCGCACCCATGTGCGATACGTTTCCATAGCCAGGTCTTCTTCCTGCGGTTCAAAGTTG
>JACZIY010000083.1 GCA_014860845.1 Anaerolineaceae bacterium | reverse complement strand
CATCCATTAACAAATGACGAACTTGCCCAGGTTATAAATTATTTAAAAGCCACTGACGCTCCCATCGCTTTATTGTTTAATTTTGGCAGAAGAAAATTAGATTATCGGCGAGTCTTTCCAGGCAAGGATAACCGCCCAGTGTACCGTATCGGGAGAGATGATGTCAGAAAATCAGAAAGATAGGATTTTTTCACTTCCTGTTAATGAATTATCAAATTAATATAATGAACCCCGAATTATATTCGTGAATTCGTGCTCCATTCGTGGATGGCATGAAATAATCGTGGACGGCCGTGAATCCCTGCTACGGTGTATATTCCTTCAGCTGTCGCGAGCGGCGTGGATGTCGTAACCTGCGCAAGGCTTTGCTTTCAATCTGGCGGATGCGTTCACGCGTCAGACCGAATTTCTGCCCCACTTCTTCCAGTGTGTAGGTATGACCATTATCCAGCCCAAAACGTAACCGCAAGATGCGGGCTTCACGCGGTGGTAGTGTGTCGAGCACAGCCTCAATGCGTTCCCGCAACATTTTGTTGTATGTCGTTTGAATGGGGGTTGGGGTAAGGTTGTCTTCCACGAACATGCCTAATTCAGACTCTTCTTCATCCTCGTTGATCGGGCTTTCCAGGGAAAGAGGTAGCCAGGAGACACGCATCATCCAGTCGATCTTATTCGGAGAGACATCCATTTCCACAGCCAATTCTTCGTTGGTAGGCACACGGCCGAGCTTCTGCTCGAGCTCATGCATCAGGCGGTACAGGTGGCGGATACGATCCACCATGTGTACCGGCACACGAATGGTACGTCCCTGGTCAGCAATCGAACGCGTGATGGTCTGGCGAATCCACCAGGTGGCGTAAGTGGAAAAGCGGAAGCCACGCTGGTATTCATATTTTTCCACAGCCTTCATCAAGCCCAGATTGCCTTCCTGTATCAGATCCAGGAAGGGTACACCTCGCCCCATGTAGCGTTTGGCAATACTCACCACTAGGCGGGTGTTGGCTTTGATCAGGTGATCACGCGCCAGGTCACCACTTTCAACTTCTTCATTCAGGCGTTCATATTCTTCGTGGGGGGTATGACCATTCAGTTCAATTAACAATTGGGCAGCCATGCGGCCGGTTTCGATTCTTCTGGCAAGATCAAGTTCTTCCTGCACCGAAAGCAATGGCACAGAGGACATCTCCTTGAGGTATAAGCCAATCGTATCATCACTGGAGATCGTTTCCAGGTTGGCGGAGTAGGGGTCCATATCGCTGGGTGGCCCACCATAATCATCGGCACCGTGTCCGGATTCTTCTTCATCCAGCACATCGACACCCTGGCGGCGCAAAGCCATCAGGATGGATTCCATGCGATCAGCGTCACTGGTAATTTCTGGGTAGGCTTCCATCAGATCTTCGGTTGTCAGATAGCCCTGCACATCAGCTTTCTCCAATAACACTCGGATCACATCAGTTTTTCGGATTCGCCTGCTAGCACTCGCCATTTTTCCTCCTGCTCCCCAACCAATCAATCTTCTAAACAAAAAGCTGCAGTGAACATCGTTAATGCCATGTTTACCAACATGGCGGGGGAGAATCTGATGGTTACTTTTTGACTTTTATTCAAATGATTTGGTTGCAAGTGTCATCCCGTCTAGTATTCAATAAAAGTGATCTAATATGCTACCCTTGAATCGACATGTTCACAGGCAGCATTGTTTAAATTAATGCCACATTCCGTGCATAAACCTTTGCAATCTGGCTGGCAAAGCGCTTTGATTGGAAAAGCCAACAATATATTTTCATAGACCAAAGGTGAAAGATCAATATATCCATCCTCAGGAACAAAAAATTCCGCGTCTTTGGTATGACGACTACGATACGCGTATAATTCTTGAAATTCGGTTGTCAGTTGTTGTGGAAAATCCTCCAGGCAACGTACACATTGTCCCACCACATACGCATCAAAGTTCGCGTCCAGCAGTAACCCTTGTGGTGTTCGATTGATTCGAACCTTTCCAAGTACATTGGAAAGCCGAAGGTCAGACTCTAGTTCAATCTCCTCGAAATTAAAGTCCAGGTCACGGTAGTTACCGATGGGTTCATGGATCATGAATCCGACATTAATGCGAAGGGGGTCTCTAAGTTGGCTCAACGGATAACGCTACCGATCAAAGGGTATAATAACACTCTTGAGATTATAGCACACCGAAAAACAACCGTCAACTTATTATAATATTTATGATAAAAATAGGAAAAATTAATCATGAAAACCCTGTTAATTGCCAGTAGTAATCCCGGAAAATTACGCGAATTTCAAGCTATCCTCCAGGATTTGGGGGTAAACCTGGTGTTACCGGCAGATATAGGGGTTTCCCTGCAGGTGGAAGAGGATGGGTTGGACTACTATGAAAATGCGCTCAAGAAGGCACGCGCCTACTGCCAGGCAAGCGGCTTGATCACCCTGGCGGACGATTCAGGCCTGGAAGTGGATGTCCTTGAAGGCGCTCCCGGCTTGCATTCGGCCCGTTATTCACCCAAACCAGGCGCTACGGATGCCGATCGCAGGGTATATTTATTACAGCAATTGGCCAAGCATCCCCAACCCTGGCCTGCGCACTTTCATTGTACTCTGGTAATGGCTTTACCCGATGGTGATCACTATACTTATATAGGTGATTGTTATGGTGAAATTATCCCGGAAGAACGCGGTGAGCATGGTTTTGGATACGATCCAATCTTTCTCGTGGATGGATGGGAAAAGACCATGGCAGAAATCCCGGAAGAGGAAAAGAACCGTATCAGCCATCGTGGCCGGGCAGCTTTAGCAGCGCTACCCACATTGGAAAAAATCCTGAAAATGGAGTAAGACGATGAAATTTACGCACGCGATCACGCGCAAACCTGCCGAGAGTTACCTGCACGGTATCACCACTGCTGAATTGGGGCAACCCGATCTGGTGTTGGCGCACAAACAGCATACCCGCTATTGTCAGGCACTCGAACAGGCAGGTGTCCAGGTAGATATTCTGCCTGCCCTGGAGGACTATCCGGACTCTGTTTTTGTGGAGGATACCGCCATCGTCGAACCTGAATTTGCGATTCTTTCGCGTCCCGGGGCAGTATCCCGGCGTGGGGAAGCGGCTGAGATATTGCCAGTGCTGGAAGATCAATTTGAGCGTGTTTATCAAATCGAAGGCAATGCCACCCTGGATGGTGGGGATATCTGCAAAGCAGACGATATCTATTATATTGGGCTTTCAGCGCGCACCAATCTGGAAGGTGCACAGCAACTGGCTTCGATTCTCAATTATTACGGTTATCGCAGCGAGCTGATCGATATCCGCAGGATTCAAGGGATTTTGCACCTCAAGAGCGCAGTCAATTATCTGGGAGAGGATACCCTGCTGCTGGATCCGCGCCTGGCAGCGCAATGGCCCTTTCATGGGTACCGCAATCTGGTGGTGCCTTTGGAAGAAGCCTATGCTGCCAATTGTCTGCGGGTGAATGAAGTGGTATTCGTGCCACTGGGTTTCCTGCACACGCTGGAACTCGTCTCCAATGCCGGGTTCGATGCCCTGCTACTGGACGTCTCCGAATATCAGAAGATGGATGGTGGCTT
>JACZIY010000631.1 GCA_014860845.1 Anaerolineaceae bacterium | reverse complement strand
CTTCTGATAAGTATGCCCAGCTACGACCCTTACCTCGGGATGGGATTGGGCAAATGCTTTTATCCGTTCGACGTGTTTACCAATCACCAGGCGATTCAACCATCCGGGGGTCAGATCAAATTCTGCGTTGGTTGGGATGGAAACTCCTGCCTGAAATATCCACCCTGAACCATCCTGAATCGCCACGCCACAATGCCCGGACGTGTGCCCAAACAAAGGGATCAGGTACATTCGTGGCTCGAATGGAAGCGGAATGGCATCAAACTCAAACCATTTTTCCGTGCAAGTCCCATAGGATACCCATTTTGGATTGTGAGCAAAGTCAGCCTGATCGTAGGCAAACCTTTCCAGCCAGGTTTTTGGTTTATTTTTGGCATCTAATTCTTTTTTATGAAGATGTATCTGTGCCCAGGGAAAATCCACCAAACCACCAGCATGGTCAAAATGCAAGTGGGTCATGACAATGTGTTTGACATCACCCGGATTAATTCCCAATCGTTGAAATTGACGAATTAAAGTTTCCTCAGGATCATATGGTATTCCCATTTGAAAGTGGAAGAACTTCACCTTTTTGGAAGGAGATTCGTGATCATGCAGCCCGAGACCCGTGTCAACCAGAACTAATCCGGCATCCGTTTCGACCAGAAGAACGAGATTCTCCACCTTCCAGTTCAAGAACTTAGGGTACATGGTAGCTGAATCGAGAAATAGAACAGGCATAATCACTCCTTAGGTGGATAAATCCATTATCTTATTCCAGGTCTACTTCAAATGCTTAAAATGTTGCAGATCTTAATCTCGAATTCCATCGACTACCTTCTCAACCAAATGTTGATTTTTCATATTTCTGGACTGAATGCCCGGCAACAATGTGGACTTCAGGATGTTTCTTAGCAAAATTCTGAACCTTTTCAGCTTGGTTACCCATTATCATACGATTAAGCCAGGCAGGTCTGATATGGTGACCCGCTCTGGCAACTATGCCATCACCTTTTTGAAAAATCCAATTATCTCCATCCTGAATGGCAACTCCACAATGACCTCTCGTATGCCCAAAGAGGGGAATCAGGTATATTATTGGCTCAAATGGGAGAGGGATAGCATCATATTCAAACCATTTCTTGCTGCAGTTTTCATAAAAGACAAATTCTGGATGATGAGCGATATCCTTTTTGTCATACCCAAAAATCTCCAGAAATTTTCTTGGTTTCATCATCGCTTCATATTCCCGTTTATGGACGTGTATTTTTGTCCAAGGAAAATCTGAGATACCACCGGTATGGTCAAAATGCAAATGCGTTAGAACAATATTTTTGACATTTTGAGGGTCAATACCCATTTGCTCCACACGATGAATTGCTGTTTCCTGTGGTGCATAAGGCATGCGAAATAGGAAACGTAGAAATCGCACCTTCAGAGTGGGGGATTCGTGATCATGCAGTCCAATACCAGTATCAATCATGACAGGACCCTGGTTGGTATCCACCAGAATTGCATTATTTTCCACTTTCCATTTTATAAATCTTGGTTGCATCGTTGCAGAATTAAAGTAGATAATTGCCATAATCACTCCCTGGATGGTTAATTCCATTATCCTACAAAAACAAAAAATGCCAACCATAATTCTGATGAGCATTAATTATTTTAAAATTGAACTAAGTTAATGCCGACTACCCTGGATCAATTCCATGATCTCGCTGTGTCCGGTGTAGATTCTTACCAGTTTGCCATCCTGCATCAAGAGCACGCGATCGACAAATTCAACCATGCGTAGATCGTGGGTGACCATGATTCCGGCGCGTTTCTGCTCGTGGATCAGACCGGCGAAGGTTTCCACCACCTGGTATGCGCGTTCGGTATCCAGGCTGGCGGTCGGCTCATCAGCCAGCACAAGGCTGGGATTGTGGATCAAAGCTCGGGCGATCGCGACCCGTTGTTGTTGTCCTCCAGACATTTGTCCGGGCAGGTTGTGCATGCGTTCTGCCAGTCCCAAACGCGCCAGAAGTTCACGGGCACGTAACTTCCCGGTTTTGTCCAGTTTGTTGTTGAGGCGTAGCATCAATTCCACGTTCTCGACCGCGGTGAGATAAGGCACCAGATTGTTCGCCTGGAAGGTAAAACCGATTTTTTCGCGCCGCATGGCAACGCGTTCAATATCATTCATGCCAGCCAGATCCTGTCCATCCAATACCACTTTTCCAGAAGTGGGTTGGAGTAAAGCTGCCAGGATGGATAACATAGTTGTTTTTCCTGAACCGCTGGGTCCAACCAGGGCTACGAATTCGCCAGCTCCCACCTGCAAGGAGACATCATCAACTGCCTGGATGGTGCCGGATTCACTCTGGTATGTTTTAATAACAGCTTGAGTTTCGAGGGCGTAAGTTGTCATGATGATAACCCCAGCGCTTTCAGTGGTTCAATCCGCACTGCATACCGTATGGATACCAGGCCGCCTAAAGGACCAATCAACAATAATGCGATGATCGCGATCAGAGAGGTGGTGCCATTGAACACAATCGGAACGGTGGGGGGGAAGAAGAGTGAGAAAGAGAATGTCAGTAGTGCGCCGATCACCACACCTATTACCGTGATGACGACAATCTGAATTATCGAAGAAAATGCGACCACCGGATTGGCAGCCCCGATTGCCTTCAGCACACCAATCTGCGCTACTTTTTGCAGGATCTGGATCTGGAAGAAACCACCAATGACCAGAATACCGATGAAGAGAGTAAAGCCACCCTGCGTATTGAGGGTGCTCTGTTGGGCTGAGTAACCCGGTAACGCTTGAATAGCTTTGGTCAGTGTTGCTGTTTCAACATTGCTCACCTGAGACACCAGCCGTTGGCTGACCTGCTCCAGTTGGGTTGGATCCTCTAATTTAACCAGGACTACATTGCCAACCGATGTGAGACTGTTTACTTCCGCTTCGGATTTAGACCTGATCCGATCCCAGGTGAAGAAGGGGACGAAGATGGAAGGTTGCAATTGAAATTGTTGACCATCTGAAATACCCACAATTCGCAGATCGAAGAATTCATCCCGGGTACCCTGGGTGGTACGCACTGTGAGGGTATCTCCGACAATTAAGTTGCTGCGTATAGCTGTATTGCGGTCAATGATCGCTTCGGAAGCCAGGTCTGTACTGAGTTGTTGACCTTCCAAAACGGTAGGTTCACCGGTTCTGCCAGGTTCAACACCCAACATAGCTACTTTGAGTGGCTCGATATCACCCGGAAGGATTAATGATGCACTGGATGTGCCGATCATGGCGGCATCTGCTACACCATCCACACGGCGCACAGCTGCTAATCGATCTCGACCCAGACGGCTGGCTGCGATGACATTATCTGATTTTGCCTGGAATACAATCAAATCAGCATCCAGCTTGGAAAGATATTCACGGTTGCCATTGCCCAGTCCTTCTCCCAGTGCAGCGATAAACAGCACCAGTAGTGTGATCAGCGCAATCACCAGGCTGACCAGCAGGAAGCGACCCCGATTGCGCCATACTTCTTTGATTGCCAGGTAACTTGCGATGGAGAAAGTTTGTCTCATTAACATTTCCTTTTCATTAAGGTAAGAATTGCACGGCAGCGGTCATCCCCCAGCGCATTTGTGGATCCATTTGATCCAGTGTAATGGTAGCTGTGTAGGTGGTATCGCCACGTTTTTCTTCATATACCATATCGATTTGGGTAACCTGACCCCTGAAGGTTAATTCAGGGAGTGCATCCAGAACGACTTCCACTTTTTGGCCGACC
>JACZIY010000630.1 GCA_014860845.1 Anaerolineaceae bacterium | reverse complement strand
AAGGTTAATACCAAAAGGTACTAAAGTTATTCCAGTCAGTCATGAATCCAGTGGTATGGATGCATTCACTCAGCATTCTATGATTATCAAACGGAATGAAGATCTGGCTTTTATTCAGGCATTAGACGCAGTAATCACAGGTGTCGATAGTTCAAAATTCTCTGAAAAATCGGGTATCTCTCTTCAGGAAATTACAGAAATTGCCAAGCTATTGGATAGTTCCAAGAATCTTGTTATTGTTTACGGAACCGATTTTGAGGTAAAACAAAAAAGAGAAACAGTTCAAACTTTGTTGAAACTAGCCAAGAAACTCAATGCGAAACTCATCAGTCCTAAAGGCAAAGCAAACAGCCTGGTCGCTGAGCAATTGAAATTAAACAAACCATTTGAGGTAAATGGCCACAAAGCCGCTTATATTGCTCTCGGTGATGAAGATCCCTCTAAGGCAATAATTCAGAAATTGGAGAATATTCCATTCCTCGTGGTACAAGCAAGCTACCATTCTTCACTTACAGCAAAAGCAGATGTTGTGTTACCCGTAACCACCTGGCTGGAACAGAGTGGATATTACATCACTTGTGATGGTCAGGTACAATTAGCGAATAAATCCTTGCAATCTCCTGTTGATGTAAAAACGAACAAAGAAGTAGTCCTTGCAATTGCTGACCGACTAAAAATTATTGTTAATCCAGTTTGGGATAAAGCAGTCAAATTAGAAAAATCTGTTGTCGAAATTGAGTAAATTCTACTGGTAGAAATGAGGTAAAAAGTTATGAGTAAACCAAAAGTTGCAACCGATTGGATGGCAGGATGTGCAGGATGTCACATGTCATTGCTGGATATGGATGAAAGAATCCTTCAAGTTTTAGATCTGGTTGACTTACGAGCATCACCAATAACCGACCTTAAAGAAGCAGACGAATCAGGTGTGGTTGTAGGTGTATTGGAAGGTGGAATCAATAACACAGCCAATGAACATCAGGCTAAGTTAATGCGTTCACGCTGTAAAATTCTCGTTGCCCTAGGCGATTGCGCAGTATTTGGAGGCGTTCCTGCCATGCGCAATTTCTTCACCATTGAAGAATCCTTAAGAAGAGCATACATAGAGACTGAAAGCACAGTGGATGGTTTCATCCCAACAGATCCTGAGTTGGCAGTACCCACCCGGGTGAGAGCAGTATCAGAAGTTGTTCCTGTGGATATTCATGTGCCCGGCTGTCCACCCAGTGCAGATGTGATTTTCCATGTGTTGTCGGAATTAGCACAGGGTAGAATTCCAGAAATCAAAGATGAAAATCTTCACTGGCATTAGGAGAAAAAAATAATGGTAGCACAAAAAATAACAATTGAACCTGTAACCCGCATTGAAGGGCATGCAAAAATCACCATCCATATGAAAGAGGATAATCAGTCCGTTGATCATGCTTATTTGCATGTAAACGAATTCCGTGGATTTGAAAAATTCTGTGAAGGTAGAATGGTTTTTGAAATGCCATTGATCACCCCAAGAATTTGCGGAATCTGCCCTGTCAGCCACCATTTAGCAGCCGCTAAAGCCGGTGATGCTGTTCTGGGAGCTCCTCCACCACGACCAGCATCTCTCCTACGCGAATTGATGCATATGGGTCAGATAATCCAGTCACATGGAATGCATTTCTTCGAATTAGCCGGCCCTGATTTATTACTGGGTTTTGATGCAGATCCAGCTACACGTAATGTTGTTGGACTGGTCCAGAATGCTCCTGAAATAACAGTCAAAGCCGTCCAATTACGCAAATATGGACAGGAAATTATCCGTATCCTGGGAGGTCGACGAGTTCATCCGACATTTGCTGTACCTGGGGGAGTTAATAAAGCCTTAAACGCAGCTGATCGAGACACCATTCTGGCTGGTTTGGATCAGGCGATCGAGACAACTCAATTGGGTATTTCCATCATGAAAGACTGGGCAATGAAAAATATGGAAGATATCCAGAAATTTGCTGTATTTCCCACTGGATACTTTGGTTTAATTACAGAAGAAAATGGTCTTGAACTTTATGATGGCAACTTACGATTGGTTGGACGTGATGGTAATCAATTGGAACGATTTCCTGCTTCCAATTATCTCGATTACATTGGTGAACACGTTGAAAATTGGTCATACCTGAAATTCCCCTTTTACAAAAAGTTAGGGTGGCCAGATGGCGTTTATCGAGTTGGTCCATTAGGAAGGTTGAATATAATTGACAAAATTGACACACCTCTTGCCAATGAAGAATTCAAAGTCTACAAACAAATCAATGGTGGAAAACCCATCGAAAATACGCTTTATTACCATTACTCCAGATTAATTGAGTCCTTATTTGCTGCGGAACGCGTTAAAGTCCTGTTAGATGATCCTGATATCCTCTCCAATGACATACTTAATACAAGACATGATTTTCAGGGTGAAGGAGTTGGAGTAATCGAAGCACCGCGCGGCACATTATTACATCATTATTGGGCAAATGAAAATGGTCAGATTATAAAATTAAATCTGATCGTATCGACAGGCCATAATAACTATGCCATGAGCAAAGCAGTCGATATGGTTGCCAAGACCTATGTAAAAGGACCAGATATTCATGAAGGTTTGCTGAATCGTGTAGAAGCTGCTGTGCGTGCGCATGACCCGTGTTTATCCTGTTCCACTCATGCAGTCGGACAAATGCCCATGGTCGTTGATGTTGTGGATGCTGCTGGAAAAACCATCCAGACATTAAAACGCGAATAGTCTATGGTAGAAAATAATAATTTTCCTTCAAAGCATGTTGGTTCTGAACATGCTTTGAAGGATATTCCCAAAACTCTACTCATCGGATATGGGAATCCGGATCGAGAAGATGATGGTGTTGCCTGGCATATCTTACGAGAGGTGGCAGTTTTTTTTGGTTTGACCATTCCTGACATCCTGGATGAAAGCTTGATTAAAGATAATGAAAAATTACATTTCCTTTTCGATTTACAATTGATACCGGAAATGACATATGACATGACTGATTATTCCAGAATATGTTTTGTGGATGCTCACACAGGTGCCCTGGAAAATGACCTTAATATCCAGACTTTGGATAGGAAATTTCAAAACTCCCCACTCACCCATCATATGACGCCACAAACTATTCTTTCAATTCTTGAACAGACATTCAACCATAGTCCAGAAGCAATTCTTGTTTCTGTGCGAGGATTTCAATTTGGTTTTGAAAATTTTCTTTCTCCCAGAACCAAAAAACTGGCTACAGAAGCCATTGAAAAAATCTCCCAATGGATCATAAGTTGATTTAATTTTAATTTTTTCTCAAAATTTAAGAAAGACCTCCTTGACCATTCAGGAGGTTTTGTCATTGAAATATAGTGATAAATATTTTTTATTCACGTTAAAAATATATGTTATATTATATATTCTATAGAATTTCTCTTATTTATCCAAATTTTTTTTTAGTATTAAATCAATATCTCAAAATATTGATCAAAAAACAATTTACCCTTGATTTTTTCTACTTATAAATCTATCTTGTAAAGGAATTCGATATGGAAAATCAGTCATCAGAACAAACATATGGATTAAGTTCTCCCTCAATGCATCAATTGCTCAATGAATTTCCGCTTAATCAAACAGAATCCCTAGTAATAATCGATAATATTTTACATTCATTCGAGGATGTGCCTGGTGGTTTAATGGTCATTCTAAATGAGATCCAAAGCCAAATTGGTTATATTTCCCAACCCATTCAGGAGTATATCTCTGCGAGATTAAACATACCCGTCAGCACTATCACCGGGGTTGTAAGTTTCTATTCTTTTTTCACTACAAAATCAAGAGGTGACCACACGATAAAGTTCTGTATGGGCACAGCCTGTTACGTTGGTGGAACGCCTCAATTAATGCGGAAAGCGGAGCAAATACTGGATATTCAGACAGGTGATACAACACCTGATAACCACATAACCATGGAAGTTTGCCGTTGTGTAGGTTCTTGCAGCCAGGCCCCGGTTGTTGTGGTTGATGAACAACTCTATGGCCGTGTTCGCCCCAGTAAGATTCCACCTTTAATTCGCGACATAATGAAAACATACGAAGATTCTTAAGGAGCATTTTTCAAATGACAAAAATTACCAGTCTAAATCAACTTATAAATCTTCAAGAACAAATTATTGATAAAAAACGGGATGATATTACCTCTCATCCTGGTAAAAGTTGGGGACCAGAAAAATTTGCTCCTCAAGCACTTAAAGAGGATCAGGAACTGGATGCGCCGCGTGGAAAAGAAATCCGGGTTGTTCTCCGTAATTGTACGCTGATAGACCCGGAAAGCCTGGATGACTATATATCTGAAGATGGTTACCAGGCTTTGGCAATGGTTTTAGAACAATATACCCCTGAACAGGTCATCGAAACAATCGCTCAATCTGGATTACGAGGTCGTGGTGGTGCAGGTTTCCCAACCGCAAAAAAATGGGAACT
>JACZIY010000629.1 GCA_014860845.1 Anaerolineaceae bacterium | reverse complement strand
CCCAATCTTGCTTAACCCGCTGCATATCTTTTTCAGAATAATGTAAATTCATCGTCCTCTCCTCTAACCCTTTGATGATTATATATGATTGAATGGAAAGAAAAGTGAAATAATCGCAGAAATCATCATGAAATGGAAGATTTTTTGATACTGCTTTTATTTCCAAAGGGGAATTTGTATAATAAATTTAGAGAATTAACCCCAGCAGATTTTCATCTCAATCTATTAATAGGTTTCCATCGCAACTTTACACCGGAAATAATATTCTGACCTTTTTCTATCCCTGTCTATTATTAAGTCTCTTGAATCTTAGGAGGATGCCCTATGGACGAATCGATTTTACGAATCATTGCATTTCTCTTGTTTGCCATCATTGGATACTTTCTGGCAAAAAAGTTGCCTGAACCCAAACGCGGATTTACCTGGATCATTTGCTTAGGGATCCTGGTGATATCCGGACACATCGGAGTGAGTACCCGCTTGATTGATATATCTGGATTCACACTTTTTCTCAATAATTCCTTGCAAGGGTTCGTCTTTGGCATCTTATCCGGCTGGTTAATGAAGCGTTACCTGCTGGAATAATATCTACCCATTGCACGTTTCGAAGGAAAATTCAATGAAAGGAATAGAAAAAGAATTAATAAAGGGAATCTGGGCATTACCCTCATTTCCAGTAATGATGGTAACAGTGGGTCACAATATTATGACTGCCGCTGCTTTTCATTTCTATTCATTCAAACCACCCAGTGTTATGGTAGGGATCATTCACGATAAATTCACAAACCAACTAATCAATGAGTACAACGAGTCTGGGATCAACATCCCAACCACCGATCAGATCGAAATTGTCCGTATCTGCGCTTCTGTATCGGGCAAAGAAGGAGTAGATAAGTACGCGCTGGCTGGAATCACACCCATGAATGGGATGAAAATCAAAAGTTCTTTGATCAAAGAATGTCCTGTAAATCTCGAATGCCAGGTTGTTCACAAAGTGGGTTACCCCGGATCCCACCAGTGGTTAGTGGGTGAAGTTAAAGCTGTTCACAAAGATGAGAACTACAGCAAAGAGCAGGTATTGATGTTCTAGGGCGGCGAGTATCGTAAGGTTGGGGAGTTTTTGGAGAAAAGCCGGTAGCAGGTGGCTTGTAGCTAGTCATTCCCAGTTGCCATGATTTAGCGGGTAGGTGTT
>JACZIY010000628.1 GCA_014860845.1 Anaerolineaceae bacterium | reverse complement strand
TCTTTGAAAAGATAAAGATTAAAATTTTGAAGGGTATCCGGTAATGGATCTTATCTCATCGTATAAAGGTTTCAAGCGTTTATACATAGGTAGATAAACTTTGCGATATAAATCCTCATAAATATTGATATTCTTCAAATTTGGTTCGATTGTCTTGCCAATTTTTGTCATATTCTTTACAGCCGATTCGAAGTCTGAATAATAACCCATTCCAACAGCTGCATCTATGGCTGCACCTAATCCTGATGCCTCATAGATGTCTGACCTGGATACAGGTAAATTAAAAACATCAGCAGTAATTTGCATAGCTGCATTGCTTTGACTTCCACCCCCGGCAACCCTTAATTCTGTGATCGGGATTTTACTCCGTTTTTCAGTTCTCTCAGCTCCTTCACGAAGTGCATAGGCTAGCCCCTCAATAATGGAACGATATAAATGAGCACGAGTATGCACATCTCCAAATCCAATAATAGCACCTTTTGCTTCTGGTCCTGGTTTTTTTAATCCAGGCGACCAAAACGGTTGTAATACCAACCCCATTGAACCTGGAGGTGCTGAGTTTATGAGATCATCAAATAAATCCTCAGGTTCAACTCCCCTTTGAGCTGCTAATCTTTGTTCATTCAATCCAAATTCTCGTTTAAACCAACTTACCATCCAATAACCTCGATAAATTTGCATTTCAAGGCTATATCTTCCCGGTACCGCTGAAGGATAAGGAGGTATCAAAGGAATGACTTCCGTGTATTTTGTATGGGTCGTGTTGATTGTCGCAGTGGTTCCAAAACTAAGACAGGCAACATTGGGTTCGACACATCCAGACCCTATCACCTCGCACGCTTTATCCGCAGCAGCTGCAATGAGAGGCAATCCTGCAGGAATTCCCGTTTCCTTACTGGCTTGCTCAGTTATGATCCCTAGCGTTTTTGAAGCTGGAACAAGCTCAGGAAGAATTTGTTTTGATACCGGAACTGCCTGCCATTTCCAATCCCAGGAAGATGCCCAATCTTGTTTTTTATAATCAAATGGAATATAAGCTACCTGACAAGCAACAGAATCTACAAACTGGTTTGTCATTCGATATGTAAGGTATCCAGATAATAATAAAAATTTGTCTGTTGCATTCCAAATATCAGGTTGATGCGTTCGAATCCAATTGCTTTCTGCCTCTGCCTGCAAATAACCTACAGTTTCACGCATCCCCGACAGGGCGAATAATAAACCCCAAACACCGCTTACAGGTTTTAATCCTTCTGTTCGACGTTGATCCAGCCAGACAATTGCTGGTCTGAGTGGTTTTCCATTTTTATCAAGATTGATTAAGGTAGATCTTTGTGTTGTTATAGTTACGCAGGAAATGGAGTTTTTATCCACACCTGGGATTGCCCACAATTGATTACATGCTTCACATAAGGTTTCCCAGAAATTTTCTGGATCCTGCTCAAGAAGCCCTGGCTGAGGGGAGGAGTAATTATCAATGGCTACTCTTGCTTTAAATAACAGTTTTCCCTGTGGATTAAAAATCATTGCCCTGGTACTTTGTGTACCATTATCAATTGCCAGAATGTTCTCACCACTCATAATTTACTCCCTTAGTATTAACTAGCAATTTTCCAAAAGGAAATACTATCTTTCATCACTTTTTCTGTCAGATCAAATACAGTTTCTGGTTTTTGATCTATAAATGCTTTAAGCAGATCTTTATAAAAATTATTTGAATAGATTCGAGCTCGTTCATCATGAAAATATATAATTGCTTTTTTTGTAAATAATTCTTTAAATCCATTCAATATCAAAGTGAAAATAGGATTACCCGAAGCCTGGGTTAATTTTAGATGTAAATTGAAATCATATTCAGAATATATTTCTGGTGAATCTGAAATTTCTGGAATCAAACTTAAATAATGAATGATATCATCAGGGTTATTTTTTACTGCCAAAAGTGAGTAAGTGGGGCACAAAAGGTAACGAATTTGCAATAAATTCTCGACAAAATTTAGTGATAAATGTTCAGGGTATTTGGATATTGAGGATAATACATTCATATTACCTTCTTTCCATATGTCTCTGACTCTGGTTGTTTTGCCTTGATGTATCTCAATCCATCCATCTCTAGATAATCTTTGTAATGCTTCTCTTAATGTAGGTCTTGTAACACCGACGCGAGATGACAATTCCCTCTCGGAAGGTAAGGAACTATTTATCGGAAATACCCCATCCAGAATTGCTTTAATTAATCGCTGCTCAGCTAATTCTGCAGGTTTTTCAGGTTGATCCCATTGCATTTCTCTTCATCCTTTCAAAGGTTAGAGGTCTTACCATTTGAGTTTACATCAATATTCATAATTTTCAAATTAAGATGAAAGAACTTGTTAGTACTGTTGTTTATAATTCTGTTATGCAGAAAATTTTTAGAAAATTTGTGGGCTGGTTCTTGCAAGGATTATATGCATCATTCGCGTGGGGGTATGACATTATCGCCAAAATTGTTTCATTCGGCAATTGGACTCAATGGACTATTCAAATTAAAAAATTCTTAAACTATGAAGAAAAAATTCTTGAGGTCGATATTGGAACAGGGCATTTGCATAAATACCTGTTAAATGAAAAATATCAAATTTATGGCTGTGATTTGAGCAAACAAATGATAAAGATTTCATCCAACAGAGTGAAAGAAAGTGAACCAAAAATTTTTAGAGCAGATAATAATAAATTACCATTGAGAGATAATAGTTTTTCTAAAATAATTGCTACATTTCCAAGCGAATACATTTTTTCTGATGATTTTCTCAATGAATCCCAACAACTGCTGATCAAAGGAGGAGAGCTTATTGTTTTATTAAGTGTCAACTTTGTCAAAAATGACATCACAAGTCGTTTTTACCGAATTCTTTACAAAATTACCGGTCAATCTTTATCCAAATCTTATAGTGAAAAACTTATCCAAAAAATTTATGGATCAAATTGGGACGTAAATATTGATTGGGAACCTTATAAGAATGTCGAATTATGTTTTGTGACATTAAAGAGTAAATAAACATTTTGATTTAAAACATATTTAGATTAAAATCAGGTATATGGAAATTCAATTAGCAGTAGCCAAAGTTGTGAAGTTTGGTTCTTTAGAGAGTGGAGATACATTAGAAATTGTTGAAAGGCCAATGGGGGGAGTATCCTGTGTTCTGGCGGATGCTCGCTCATCAGGTACATCTGCCAAATCAATTTCTTCTATGGTGGTTCGAAAAATTATCAGCTTAATTTCGGATGGAGTAAGGGATGGCGCTGCAGCACGTGGAGCTTCTGACTTTCTTTTTATGGAAAAAGGTGGTTCTTGCAGTGTATATATGAATATATTATCAGCTGATTTGCAAACTCAGACGCTCGTGATTACGAGAAATAATCCGACACCGGTTTTTATTTCACAAGCTGATCAAATTGAGTGTATTTCAAGTGAAAGTATCCCTATTGGTCAATCCCGAAATATCAGGCCATCAATTACCGAAATTAGTCTTTTACCGCGCACAACTGTGGTTCTATATACGGATGGCGTAATGCGAGCTGGAGAGAGATTCAGTCAGTCGATCGATTTTTGTTCACTCATTCAGGCTTATCTGGATGAACAAGAACCATCAGCACAATATATTGCCGATGCTTTGCTTTCGCATGCAATACGCCTTGATCAAAATCAGCCATATGATGATATGTCAGTCGTTGTCTTAAGAGTTATTGAAAGATCAGAGGATAATATCAGAAGGTTATCTGTCAGGTTGCCATTTGAAAATCAATATCAAAGATTGGATTTATAAAGTAGAGTAGAAATTACCCTAATTTACCATTGATATGAACATTGGATATTTCATTTCATCACATGGATTCGGGCATGCTTCCAGAGCATGTGCGGTGATGGAAAAGCTATCCAAGATAGGTCAAACCAATTTTTTTATATTTACATCTACCCCTGATTGGTTTTTCAAAAATTCCCTTATATTTAAATATGAATATATTGCGACACGAACTGATG
>JACZIY010000627.1 GCA_014860845.1 Anaerolineaceae bacterium | reverse complement strand
TGTTTCTCCTTTTTCTGGGAATTTCCTCAACTCTATCGTTATGCCTTCCCGTCATTCGATTTCTCCAACGTACTGTTTCCATTACCCGGAATCGTCACAACAATCCGTGTGCCCTGACCAGGTGTGGAGTCCACCGACACTCTCCCCTGGAATTCCTTAGCCCGTTCCGAAATGATGCCCAGACCGTAAGAATGCTGTCCGTCGCGCAGATGCTCAGTATCGAAACCGACCCCGTTATCCTCAATCACCAATTGCGAACCGTCTGGGTCACGCACAATTATGACCTTTACGCTTGTTGCCTGTGCGTGTTTACGAATGTTCGTGAGCGATTCTTGTATGATCCGCAGTAACTGCACTTCGGTAGCTGGTTCAAACGTGACAGCCATCTGGTCCTCGGACGGAACTATCTGCACATCGATACCATTGGTCTTATGGAAAGCCTGAAGAACACGTTTGAGGGCTCCGAGAAAATCTTCACCTTCAGCAATTCGGTGTAACAGTTTGCCTATTTCGTCGCGAACATCCACCTGTGCTCGCAGTGCTTCGCTTGCCAAAATTTGCAATTGTTCCTGGGCTTTTTCTAATTTACCCATCACAAGCAAATCTTTCGCCAACTGTGCTTGCAGGTTGATCAATGCCAATTCCTGAGCAAGTTCATCATGTAATTCCCGTGCCAGGCGTTCGCGTTCTTGCAGCGTAGCCATTGCGCGTTGTGTCTGAGTTTGCAGTTGTTCGGCTCTACGAGCATGGGTAACATCCTCCAATAAAAAAGCCTGCCCCATCCTCCAACCACTCGCCTGTTTCAGCGGAACACTGGTTACTCGAAATATTTGTTCGTTCTCTGAGTCTGGTGAAACAATATCCTTGGAAGTTGGTTCATCACCCAGAAGCGTCTCCAACTTTTTCCACCAACCAGGCATCTGTTGGGAGATTGGTTTACGCAAGACTAGCTTATCAGGTACCAGTGGCAAGGATATTGCTACCGGATTGTAATCAACCAGCCTATTTCCCGCATCGAGGACGAGCAAACTATATGGCATATGCGCAATTACGGTGTCACGTGCCACAGGGCTGACCTGTAAGATTTGGTAGCTGTATAACGCAATGAAGTACAGAACCATGGTAAAACCCAAAAAAAGCAGCCCGGTTTGTACAGGCGGAACGGAAAGTCTCTCGGGGTCAGGAAGTGGGTATCCAAGCATGGGAATCACACGTCCCAGGATGAGTAACCAAATCGGTGCCCAAAAAGCTGGTGCTCGCAACAGACAGGCAAACAGTATCACCAGGGTAACCAGCATGACCCCCACAAAGTAAGCATAGAAACCCCAGCGTACCAGGTCTGATCCGTTAAACACCTGGAAGCCTTCGTGAACGTCCGAGGAACTAACAGCGCTTGGCCAAAACGATATAACGATAATCAACAATGCCGGCAGGAACAACAGGTTCAGGCTGCGATATGCGAGCCATTTTTCGTTTCCGGTATATTCGAGGACAATCATTAATACTAATGGTGGTCCTAATAAAGGGAACACTCCTTGTGATACCCATAGAACATACCGTATTTCCAAAGAGGATGTCAGGTTATATAGAGCCGCGACGATAGACCAAACGAACCAGATCACCACCAACCAGCGGAAGTATTTAGTACCAGGTCGTAGTGGTTGTTTCCAAACATACCAGCCTACTAAGACAGCTAGCGTTGCGGTTGCTATATAAGGCCATGGTGAGCTAAGAATATATATCCAGTTCAATGACGCCACTTTCTGCGATTTTGCCTTTTACAGAGATACTATAATGATTTTCTTGCAATCCAAGACGGAATAAAAACTAATTCTATTATTTTACAGATAAAGAAAGGCTTAAACAACAATTAATTGGCAGGAGTTTGTCAGATGGTAGAGTTAGAGTCTATCTTTTTAGATCATCAAACCGATCCACGATAACAAAAGATCCAGAAGACTCGTGTTGTACAGATGGTTATTGTCATTTGTCTTCAGGAGATATATTGCACAGCATTGACATCACAATAATTGCCACTTATCTTTGAAAAAAAGTGCGCTTAGACTGTCCGCATATTCAGATACTATTCGTTTTTCACACTTAAAGTTAAGATCGGAAACTTTTCCCTGGCGATAGGCTACTTTACAATTTTTGGACATCTCTTGTTTTAGGACTGGAATTTGCTATACTATTGTTACCCTTTAGACACCCAAAGAATTTTATTTTCATACAATAAAGTGTTTCAAAGCAGGTTGAGCACCCGAAAAAGGCAATCCCACCGTGAGATGGAGACGCAAAGTCATGGATCTGTGATTGTTATGATTGCAGAC
>JACZIY010000626.1 GCA_014860845.1 Anaerolineaceae bacterium | reverse complement strand
AATGTGGATTCAGCTGTTATTCGTGTGGATTTATATCCGAATCCCCTGGTTGATGAATCAAAGTTGGATACATTCTTCCAGTTGTGCAGAGCTGGTTTTGGCCAAAAACGAAAGATGCTGCGGAAATCGCTGGCAGCCGGTCTGAGTTTACCTGTGGCTGCGGCAGAAGAAATGCTGATCAAAAATGATATCGACCCCACACGACGAGCAGAAACCTTAAATCTGGAGGAATGGGGAAGATTGACGGAGTATTATGCGACGCTTGTAGGTCGTAGGTCATAGGTCATAGGTGATAGGGGTCAATGTGTCGTATAAGCTATGACCTATGAGGTAACCCCTCTCATATCGAGCGTTTGTTTTTTAGGTCGTTATAAAATCCTAATAACAGCCAGGTGCGATACGCTGCTTCGAGTTGGATTCTCAGCGACATTTTTGATTGCCCCCAGCGGCGATCGGCAAAGTAGATCGGGGTTTCTTTACATTGAAAACCGAGCAGTGTAGCCAGATATGACATTTCCACCTGGAAGATATAACCATTGGATTTTACCCGTTCCAACGGCATGGCAGACAGAGTTTCTTTACGCCATAAACGGAATCCACCGGTCACATCCTTTATTTTTAATCTCAGGATGGTGCGGGCATACAAATTTCCAAACCCGGAAAGCCACTTGCGCCAGAATGGCCAATTCTCATCCAGCTTTCCTCCAGCAACATAACGAGAACCAATCACAAAATCACAGCTGCCTAACGTATTTATTAATACCGGAATTTTATCAATCGGATGGGAGAAATCGGCGTCCATCTGGCCAATATAGTCTGCTCCGTTTGCAATTGCCTGGCGAAACCCCTGAATATAGGCACTTCCCAAACCCAATTTGCCTTTGCGATGCAGCACCTGAATGCGACCAGGATGATCTTTTTTCAATTGTTCGGCCAGATCGCCACTTCCATCCGGGCTGTTATCATCGACAATTAATAAATCGACTGAGATCGGTAATTCCATAACCGCCATAACTAATTTTGGAATATTTTCAGCTTCATTGTAAGTTGGTATAACGAATGTTGTCTTCAATTTTCACCTAATGGATCAGACGCTCCAAATCATTGATGATCTTCTGGAGGCTTTCTGTTTGTGGATTGATAACTTTTTTATAAACGCGGATTCCTAATTGTTGGTCAATCCGAGTCGCATGGCTGTCTCCGGATGAATATACCTTTTCCAGCTTAGGAAACACGAATTGGTATACGGTTTTTTCATTCAAATCGGTCTGATCAGCTTTGGTGAGGAGAACAAAATTCGAGTTTCCCCATTGTGCCAGAAATGGCTGTAGATCACCGCTGACAATAAAAGTTTCTTTAAGAATTAATGCAGTATTACGTTGCAATTCATTTGCTGCAACAAATCCGTATTGATCACGATATTCGTCCAGTTTTTGGAGGTTAATTAGGATGAGTCCGAATTTGCCGGTTTGCAAATGTTCTTCAATTGTCTCAATTAATAATTGTTTCTCTGGTAAAGCAGAGATGGCATTGGTTAAAGAACTACGCCGATAGCGCATCAAAACGTTGCGAACGCGCAGTCGCAGTTCCTGAATATCAAATGGTTTGGTGATGTAATCTTCGACCTGCATAGACAAACCCCGCAATCGATCTTCGCGCTGGTGTTTTTCCGTCAGAAAAATAATCGGAACGGATTGAGTGCGGCGATTATTTTTCAATCTTTTCACGATTTCGTATCCATCCAGGTCAGGTAGGCGAATATCCAGCAAGACAATGTCAGGGATTTTTTCAAGACAGGCGTTTAATCCGTCCTCTCCCCAATTGATGGTGGACACCTGATAACCCTGCACTTCAAAATAGGAATTGAGCATTTCGCCAATTTCCTGATCATCATCGATGATGAGAATGGATGCGTTTGATTGGGTTACTACCAAAGCTTAGCCTACCGGTTCTTTCATGATTATAAATTCACAGACATCATTGCCAACAGCGATACATTTTGTTTCAACCACACGGAAATCATATCCGCCTGATACCCATTTTAATCCTTCTTGAATTAATCCGGTAGCGATGTGGCAACCAGGTTTCTCAATGCGCCTGCCAAAACAGACCGGACATTTATGGATGGTATAAATGAAGTGATCCGCTTTTTCTTCCACCGTGGAATGTTGATCGCTGGTTTGGGTAAAAATTCTTGCCATGGCAGGTAAGCCAATTTTAATTTTTGTGTGCAGGGGCAGCACCTTAAATGCAAGATCACCGGCGCCTGCCAGTGCTCCGAAGTTTCTTAATCCCTCTGCAAATGTTGCACGCCCAGCTCTGAGCGCTAACCCACGTCCACCACGGGGACCGTACATTTCCTCCAGCGCACCCCAAATGGCAGAAAAATAGGCAAAATCATATTCCCGGTTGAGATTCGGTGGTGGGTAGTTATCGATCAAATGTTGAAGATTAGCCAGATTAAGAATGGCATTCACACCATTCTTTCCCATCACATCTTCCAGCGCTTTGAGCGCAATATTGGCAATTTTGTTTGGATAATAAAGACCGCTGACTGGAATGGGTTCCATATCAAACCAGAGCTAAATTAGCTTGGTCAGGTCTTCTGCAGCACGACGCATATCCAGGAAAATAAGACCAAGTTTTGCCTGTTCACGTGCCAATGCGGTCAGAACTGCTTCTTCGCCGACTGACATCAGGACAACATAACCCTGTTTACCTTTGATATAGACCTGCTCGAGGTTGCCACGTCCTAATTCTGTCGCAATTCTTTCACCCAGTGAAAGCATGGCGGCTGACATAGCCGAAACCCGGTCTTCCTCTACCCCCTGTGGTAATGCAGACGCAATGGTTAATCCATCCACACTGACGATTGCTGATGCTTCGATATCCGGTGAGGATGCCTGAAGCTCTCTTAGCCTTTCTACCATGAGTTGAGTTCTTGATTTTGTCAAAATGACGCTCCTTGAGGGAATTCTATACGAAATGTTTTGATTGTTAATTAATGTAGCATAGTCAAAAAACACTGTCAAGCAAACTTTCAGAACTTGAAAGGTACTGGTCGTTTGACCTTACAGCCAGCCGAGATTAATTGTAAAAGTGAGGATCAAAATCATGTACAATGTAGATAATGACAATCAATCTTAACACGGAACGGTTAATATATCCATTTACTGCCATCGTTGGGCAGGAAGATATGGTTCTGGCATTGATTTTAAATGCCATCAATCCGAGGATTGGCGGTGTTTTAATCCAGGGAGAGAGAGGGACTGCCAAGTCAACCGCAGTGCGCGCTTTAGCAGCTTTATTGCCAACCATTCAGGTAATCCAGGATTGCCGGTTTGGCTGTCACCCGCGTATTCCCAGTACCTGGTGCAGTGAATGTCATCAGCGTTTTATTGCCGGAGAAAAGCCGGAAACGATAGAACGACTGACCCCCTTTGTCAATTTACCCATTTCAGCCACTGAAGACCGGGTGGTAGGCACACTGGACATAGAAAAAGCCATCCGCTATGGAATGCGCGCGTTCGAAGCCGGGGTTCTGGCAGAAGCTAATCGCGGGCTTTTATATATAGATGAAGTCAACCTGTTAGATGATCACGTGGTGGATGTGCTTCTGGATACAGCTGCCATGGGGGTTAATATCATTGAACGGGAAGGCATCTCATTTTCCCATCCTGCCCGGTTTATGCTGGTTGGGACGATGAACCCGGAGGAAGGGACTCTGCGACCACAATTGATTGACCGCTTCGGATTATCCGTCACCGTTAAGGGCATCACAGACCTGAAACGAAGAATATTAATTTTGCAACGTGTGCTCGATTTTGAAAATGATCCGTATCGTTTTATCAAAACCTGGGAAAATTGTGAAAAGACGCTTTCCAATAGGATCGTTCAGGCACAAAACCTGTTGCCCCGCATAAAAATTTCCCATGAGAATCTTGAAATGATCGCGGAGGTAACCAGTCAATTCAAGATTGAAGGACACAGAGCGGATCTGGTCATCCAAAAAACAGGAATTGCTCATGCTGTTTTTAACAGCCGAACCCATCTGGAACCCAGTGATATTCATGTTGCTGCCCAGTTAGCATTGCCACACCGCTTGAAACGAAAACCTTTCGACCAGCCGTTCGAATTACCTGCACTGGAAGATACTGTGAAAAAGATCATTTATCCAGAAAGAGCTGCGAAGTTACAGGAAATCTTGAACGACAGACGAGATCCGGCAACCATCCAGGATTTGCACAATGAATGCGGCTTTTATATCGTTGGATAAGACCCCCCACAAATAAGGATGACCTTTCAGATGGCAAGAGCAGTATTCCAAGTTTTAGTATTTCCATATCGGAAGAATATGAATAATCAGCTTGAATTTGCTTTGCTACTGAGAGCGGATGAAAGTTTCTGGCAAGGGATCGCTGGTGGGGGAGAAGATAATGAGTCTCCATTGGAGGCAGCCAAGAGAGAGACCTTTGAGGAAACTGGAATTGAACCAACTTCTACTTTCATACCTTTAGATACTGTATTATCAGTCCCGGTAACCGAATTTAAAGACAGCTTAATTTGGGGTGAAAATGTTTTCGTGATTCCACAATATTGTTTTGGCGTTTCAACATCCAATTTCGACATCAATATATCCAAAGAACACAGCGCTTATGGCTGGTTTATGTATGAGCAGGCGCATCAAATACTCAAATTTGATGGTGATAAAACTGCATTGTGGGAATTGAATCAACGATTGTTGGGAAGGGGTCCACGGGGTTGAAATAAAATGATTCAGAATAAGGTGAGAGAATGGATGGGGTAAAAGGCATTAAAGCTCACAGTCGGGAAGAGCGCATGGCTGTAGTTGATCAACTAATTCCCCTGTGGAAAAAGAAATTTGGCGATAATCTGCTTGGAATCGCTGTGAGTGCATCTGTTGCCCGGGGAGAAGACCAGGCTTATTCAGATCTGGAACTGGATGTGTTTTTAAGGGAAAAACCTGAAAAAAGGGAAGAACAGTATTTTCAGCGGGTGGTGGATGGTATGTTAATTGAAGCCATTTATCATACCCCGGAAGAATTTTTCATGGAACGGGAAACAATTGCTGCTCATTGGTATCTCTCTGCTTCTGATCAATGGATGGTGGCGTACGGTCTGGAGTTCTTTGATAATTTATTGAACAAAATGAAAGACAATCAGCACAGCAAGCAGGAATTCTTGGCTACTGCTACTCGAAGCAGATATGAGCTTCAGGAATCCTTCTGCAAGGTATTAAATGCTATTGAAATGAAAAATCATGCAGGGATCAGTCTATTGCTGATGGATGCCGTTCTGCATTTACTTCAGATACTGTCATTCATTAATCAACAACCCTTTACAACGTTCAGCCAATTTATTTCTGAAGCAAGAGACTTCAAGATAAAACCTGAAAGATTTGATGAATTATTGGACTTGCTTGTCAATGGGACTTACCAGGAATTGGAACTGGTGAGAGAGATTTGTACGGTTGTGTTTGGTGGTCTTGAGAACATATTCAGGCAATATGGCATTGAACTTTACGATGATGTACTGGATCCCAACCTGCCAAATCGCACAATGATCCATCCAATTGGATAGGAGAATTGACATGTACAATAGAAAAAAGCTGGATCACGAGCGGTTGGAACTCATTCTGGTACAAATTATAATGAAGGTTCGTCTCATCATACTGGTGCTTGGGATTCTTTTGTTTTTGTATGCATTAGCAGTTATGCTGAATTCACTGATTGCTGGAATTCTGATTGGCGTCCTGGGACTTTTATTATCACTCCTGGGAACTTCGTTCTGGATGATCACCAAAACAGCCCGGTTCCTGACCTGGGTTGCGTTGATGGGGAAGAAGGAATAGAGGGGGTTTTACAACAAGGAAAGCACATTTCTTCTTTCTTTGGCAAATTTTACTAAATTCTGCAGTCCTTTACCCCCGACGATCAGTGCGCCAATTGCTAATAATATAGCTCCCATCGTTATAATTATTCCTGGCAGGCTGAATACAGCTTTGGTCAATAAATATCCTCCCCACTGCAATACCCACTGCATCATGGGGGTGAGTTGTTCTGGCAAAAAGGCTGTAATGAGAAAGGCAGTTCCAATACAGATTGCCATGATCATGCTGAAAATCATATCAACCCAGGAAAGGACCTGGAATTTTGGTATTGCTTCCACTTTTACTTGCTCTAGAAATAATTGGCTGAAATCCAGCGGTAATTCTACGAGTGGTTCACATCGAATGGCATCTTCCATCATCTGATCAAATGTTCCCTCATTTATGCGATCCATGTGTATACCTCCTGTTTTGATAATAAGCGTTCTTTTAGCTGAGCTTTAGCTCTGAAAATTGTTGTTTTTACAGTACCGATTGGCAAATCCATCACTTCTGCTATTTCCTGGTACGAAAGATCTTGCTGATATCTTAAAGACAATACAAGTCGGTAAACCTCAGGAAGACTTTTGAGTTGTCGATGAATGAATTCGGTAAACTCTGACTGATCGCTGATTTGTTCTAACACGCTCTCAACTGGGATATCAATTTCATTATCTTCCAAGGATAGATTATTTTTATCCCTTTGCAATCGAGGGTAGCGATCATAACAAAGGTTCATCATAATACGGTATAACCAGGTACGAAATCCGGATTCTCCTCGAAAATTCTTAAAACCCTTCCAGGCACGAATGAATGTTTCCTGCGTTAGATCCTGTGCCTCGTGCGGATTGGAAACAGCCCTTAATGCCAGATTGTAGAGGAACAATTGATGTATGTTCACCAATTCTGCAAATGCATTCGTATCTCCAGCAATCGCACGTTTTATGAGTGAGGTTTCAATGTTGTAATCCGACATAGTAGCTTAACTCTTTAGACCTTTATTAGCTGAAAAAAGTTTCAATTTTACAAAATGAATGGATTTCTGAGTTTGATGAAAAAAATGCAAAAGCTTAGCAAAATTGAAACATTTTTGATCGAGAACCCGTCCAAGTTAATAACACCACAAAAAAACAAATTTTACAAATTTTTTTGCTGAAAAAAGCAATACTGGAGGTAGTATGAAACTTAAGTGGTTATGGATCATTTTGTTGGTTTTAATGATTATGGTGGTATGTGGATTGATTGTCTCAGTATTAGGCATGGGAATATACTCCTTTACAAGTATTTCATCCCAATCGAATTCATCTGGACCTGTGATAGATCGCCTTTTCAACGATGAAATTTTTAGGGGTCAATTAATCTCCATGGAAACAACCGAAGATAAAACTTTTCTCATTGGAAGCGAAGCGATCACACTTGTGGTTGAAAATCAATTTGGGAATGTCGTAGTACAGGGAAAAGAGACGGATGAGATATATATGTCGGTTTTAAAAACTGCCTGGGGGAGTTCCGATGAAGTCGCCACACAAAATCTGGAGGTGTTAGAATATGAAGTAATTGAAGAACCAGGCAGGTTGACAATTCGCGTTCTCGAACCTGATAAAATGTTAAATCGTCCAGGAACAATCGATTTCAAGATGGATATTCCGATCAATACGAGTGTCTCCTTTGAAACGAAAAATGGTGATCTATACGCGGCCAATCTTCTCGGTGGTGTAGACCTGGATACTAGTTTTGGCAATGTTGAAGTTCGGGACATTCAGGATGGCAAGGTAAACGCAGATAGTAAGAATGGAAACATTACACTCAGAGGTATTAATGTAGTTGATTTTCCTGTCTCAGTTAAAACTGAATTTGGAGATGTCAATATTTTCCAGGCAAATGCAGAGCAATTAACCGCCTCCATTACCAATGGCAGAATGAGTTTAGAAAACATAAAAGTTACCGGTGATATAGATATTTCCAATAATTTTGGAGATGTGGGTTATCGCAGTGGACAGGCTTCTAATCTGAAAGTAAATTCAGTCAATGGCAAGATTACACTGACTGGGGTCAAAGTTGATGAAAAATTGATCGCCTATACTGATTTTGGAAATGTAGAATTGGCTGAAACTTTGGCAGCAGACTATGATTTATTGACCAAGAATGGCCGTATTGATCTGAATGGTGCAGAAAATGCAAACATAAAAGTGGTAACTGATTTCGGCGATATCGAACTGGTTAATATTAAAAGTTCTATCATAGATGCTGAAACCAAGAATGGTTCCATTATTGTTAATGGTAGTTTGGCAGAAGGCAATCATCGCATGACCTCTGACTTCGGCAGTATTACATTAAGAATGCCTGCCAACCAGTCGGTAGACTGTGATATCAAAACAAATTTTGGAAAAATAAACTCAGAATTTGAGTTGACTGTTAGTGGCGCCATCGATGAAAAGCACTTTGTTGGCAAAATTAATGATGGCGGTGGATTGCTCACCATTGAGACACAGAATGGCAATATTACCCTGGAAAAGACGACGATTGTGGAGGAAAAATGAACGCTGCAATGACATTAATTCTGGCATGCCTGGGAATTTTTGGCTTCTTTGTTCTTCTATTTGGCTTCTTATTACTACTCCGATATTTAAATTATCGGGAAAAAATAAAACTGGCTGAAAAAGGAATTTATCCACAAGAGGCACCTGAAACCAAACCTAAAAAGGGATTATTAGTTGCTGGATGGATCATCACTATCATTGGATTTCTCAGTACTGTTGTTTTCTGGCTGTTTGGAATCAGTATTACAGGGTCTGGAATGGGAAATAATTTTCCTCTTGGTTTAGGACCATGGGTGCTTCTGGGACTTTTTCCATTGCTATTAGGGTTGATTCTGTTGATGATTTACGTGGTTAAAGCGCCATCCAATGGAAGGTATCATAATGGAAATGACAAACCCTCTGATAAGGAGGAGATAAATCCATCGGAAAACAATTAGCAGATTGAGTACCTGGGAGAGCAAGAAAGCCTGGATTAAAATAGGGAAAATTAAACAACCCGAAAATCTACGAAAAACGAGACACGCGTTGGATTGCCAACGCGTGTTTATTACTATAATTAATCTATCTTTGCTGATCAAGGTGGCTTTATGAAGATTCTTTTTCCAACATTAGGCAGTTATGGGGATGTTTTTCCTTTACTAACTTTAGGAAGAGAATTACAACAACGAGGGCACGAGTCTGTTATCGTAGCGAATCCTATTTTTCAATCGCTCGTCAGCAAAGCGGGTTTAGCATTTATTGCTTTGGGACGGGAAGAAGATTACTACAACGAGATTGAAGACCCCAATATCTGGCATCCAACACGAGGGTTTCAATTGGTGGTTGAGCATGGCATATTACGGATGCTAAGGCAATTATATGAGATCATCCGGCAATTTGACCCTGCAGATACAATGATTGTCTCTTCAGCCTTCTTATTCGGTTCTCACATTGCCCATGAGACACATGGATACCGGTTCTGCACTTTTCATCTACAACCCAGCCTGATACGATCTGTATTTGCACCGCCTGTTTTGAGCAATCCAGCACTTCCGGAATGGACTCCTGCCTGGTTGGTGAAAGGTTATTATCAGAGTATGGATCGGTTCTTCATTGATCCGTTACTGGCACCGGTTAATGAGTTTCGCAAGGAACTTGGGTTGCCAAAAATCACTCGTTTTTTTGAGAAATGGATCCACTCATCCCAGCTAAATCTGGGATTATTTCCGGATTGGTTCGCTCCACCACAGCGAGATTGGCCAGAAAATACTTATCTGACAGGTTTCATCCCGCATCAGTTGGAAGGTGGAAATCTGAGCGAGGACTCCACGCGTTTTATTCAAGAGGGTGAAGCACCTCTGGTGTTTACCGCCGGGACTGCCATGCTGCATACAAAGGATTTCTTTGAGACCGCAGTCCTGGCAACGCAAATTCTCAAAAGAAGAGCCATTCTATTATCCAGGCTGAAAGATCAGATACCAGCAAATCTTCCAGAAAATATTCAACATGCCGAATTTGAACCATTGGATAAGTTACTTTCTCAAAGTGCAGCTTTTATTTACCATGGAGGTATTGGATCTCTGGCTCAGGCAACCGCAGCTGGTGTTCCGCAACTGGTCATGCCGATGAGCCTCGATCAGCCAGACAACGCTGCCCGGATAAAAAAATTAGGCGTGGGGGATTTCGTCTTACCGCGTAATTTCAAACCCCGGTTGGTGGCTGATATATTGTCGGGTTTGCTGAGTAACCCGAAAGTGAAAGAAAATTGTCAAAAGTACGCCCAACGGGTAGATTTTGATAAAGCGATCCTTGATACCTGTGATCTATTGGAGCAGTTCAGATAAAATAAAATTAGGAGATCGGTCTGTCATCAGTCACCTATTAGCCTAATCCCCTGGCAAGGCTATCCCTTGACGATTTATTTCCAAAGTGCTAAAATAACGGTCACGAGCAATTAGTCGTACATGCGGGCATGGTTCAGCTGGTAGAATGTCTCCTTGCCAAGGAGAAGGTCACGGGTTCGAATCCCGTTGCCCGCTCAGAAACAAAATCGCGGCGACGTGGCCAAGTTGGCAAGGCAAGGGTCTGCAAAACCCTCATCACGAGTTCGAGTCTCGTCGTCGCCTCTTAGAAAGTACTTCGATCCATTAGAAACGCCGGAATACGGCGTTTTTTATTCCCAGGCAAGTGAAGCGGGTTGTTGGCT
>JACZIY010000625.1 GCA_014860845.1 Anaerolineaceae bacterium | reverse complement strand
GATGTGGATTTTATGATCACTGGTGGCGATTTGATGGCTCAGGCATTGAACGAAGCAACAGGATTATTCTTTGAAGTAGCTGTACCAACTTCATATGCTGCAACCATTGAGGAAATGTGTGCATCCCCAACAGATACGATTGGATTTATTCCTGCATTAGGCTATGCATTGGCTAGCCAATTATGTGGGGTCGAACCAGGTTTAGCCTCTGTTCGTTATGGTTGGAATGTCTATTGGACAGAATTTGTGGTTGCCCGTGACAGTGACTATCAAACTTTAGCAGATCTGGATGGTGCAACATGGGCATTTCCGGATGCTGGATCAACATCTGGTTATCTGTATCCAAAAGCCATATTTGCTGACCTTGGAATTGCTCCAGGTGAGGAAGTGGAAGCTGGTACTCACCCTGCAGCAGTAAAAGCCGTTTATAACGGTGAGGCTGATGTAGCCACTGTATATTTTAGCGCTCCATTGTTACCCGAAGGAACCTGGGCAATGGGCGACAATCCTGATGTTCCAGATGAGGTTGTAGATGAATGTGGACCCGACGCTGATGGCAAGTTATATTGTGGTGAATATAGGGTATTAGATGCCCGAGCTGCCATCCTTACAGAAGCAGATGATGTTGTTCAGAAGGTTCGAATTCTGGGTCTCTCAGGTGAAATTCCAAATGATACAATGTCATTCTCACCGGATTTCCCTGAAGACCTGAGACAACTTATTATGGATGCTGTCATTGAATATGTTGGGTCTGAAGCATGTAAAGAAACATTATGTAATGAAAATTTCTATGATTGGACCGGTGCTGCGCCCATCTTTGACGAGAACTTTGATGGCGTTCGCTTGCTCATGGAAGCCCAAGGAATTACACTCGAAAACCTTGGTCAATAATTTATATCAATAATCATAAACTCAGTCCCTTTCGCAATGTATTGGGACTGAGTTCGTATTCATTTTATTTTTATCTTTTCATTCGTGTAATTATTTAAATAGGATAAAAAAATGCTGGAGATTAAAAACCTAACTAAAGTTTATGACGGCAATGTCCAGGCTTTAGATAATGTCAGTTTTAATGTGCAACCAGGAGAGTTTCTTGCCGTGATTGGATTAAGCGGTTCAGGAAAATCAACTTTACTAAGATGCATTAATCGTCTGGTTGAACCGACAAAAGGCGAAATTATTTGGGATGGTGTTGATGTGACAAAAGCAGGCCCAGATGAATTACGGCGGATTCGCAGACAGATTGGAATGATTTTTCAGCATTTTAATTTAGTTGAACGATCAAAAGTGTTAACGAATGTACTGGCAGGTAGGCTTGGATATACAAATCCGGCTATGAGTCTGGTCAATCGTTTTTCAAAAAATGATGTTGAGATGGCATACAAACAAATGGATCGAGTAGGTATCCGCGATCAAGCAAATAAAAGAGCAGATGAATTAAGTGGCGGTCAGCAACAACGTGTATCCATCGCCAGAGCGATGATGCAAAATCCAAAAATTATATTGGCGGATGAACCTGTAGCCAGTCTAGACCCGGTTTTAGCGCACTCCATTATGCAATATCTTGAAAAAATTAATAAAGAAGATGGCGTTACGATTATTTGCAGTTTGCATTTCTTAGATCTTGTGCATCGTTATGCCAATCGCGCTATTGCACTTAATGCAGGAGTTTTAATGTTTGATGGTGCACCTAAAGAGATCGATGATGTTAAATTTAAAGAAATTTACGGCAAAGAGGCCGAAAGAGTAGGATGAGGTGTGAATTGAAAAAGAAAAGTTCAATACTTAAATCTTTACGAACAGGCCTACTTATTGCCATCAGCATTATTGTTTTTGCGTATGCCTTTCAAGTTACGGGTGTAAATTTTGAAACAACAAGGTCAGAAGTTCGTATAACACAATTGACTCGTGTTTTGAGAGCACTCGCCAAGCCTGAATTGGTTGAATATGATACGACTGAAGAAGAAATATCTACGCCCTTTTATTTACCATGTCCTGATAACGGTGAGATTCAAGAACTTGAAAAAAACAAAAATGAAGCATATATTCAGACCTCCGTTATATGTGCTTCTCCAAAAGAAACAATCACTGTTGAAGGTTTTAATATGCCGGCTAACATTAAAGGTCCCATAAATTTTCGGGCAGCAAGTGGGGTAAAACGTCAGTTAGCAAATTTTGAAACAGACAACGAAGGATATTTTTCTGTTGATGTCGAATTACCCACCAGGCAACCTGTCGCTGAAGCTCAATATATTGTGGCTACCATTAGAACCACTACTGGATTACCAAAATGGACAGACACTGCAAAAGCTACCTGGGATAAAATCATTGAAACCGTTTTTATTGCTCTTTTGGCTACTACAATTGGTACAGCAGCATCCATTCCGATAAGTTTTATTGCAGCAAGAAATTTGATGAAAGATTCCACGAGTACGCCAACAAGTACTGCTTTAAATTTAATTGGTTTTCCAATTGGAGCTTATATTGGTTATGTTTTTAGTAAATGGATTATTGACTTATTATCTCCTTTAGAGAAGAATGTTTTTATTACTCTCCTTGGTTTGATCATTTCTGGATTAATTGCCTATCTTTCCTTAAGGAAAGGTCTACCATCTGAGGACATAAAAAAACCAACAACAAGTGTAAAGATTCAAAGATTTGCCTTTCTTTTCATTGCGGGAGTGTTGGCCATTCTTTCTCTTATTCTGTTTGGTGAGTTTACCAAATTAGCCGGACAAGCATTGGAAATAGCTTTAGGAACAATCGGTTTTCTTGGTTATGCACTTTTCCAAGTTGGTGATATTACCTTAATGGTAGTACCTGCAATAACAGCGATTGCATTTGGTGGTGTAGTTGTAAGTATGTTCAATAAAATTGGACTTTCTCTACAAGATAACTTAAACACAAAAATTTTAAAGATTATCAATATTGTAC
>JACZIY010000624.1 GCA_014860845.1 Anaerolineaceae bacterium | reverse complement strand
CTTGTAGGGTGCATCGCTGATGCACCCTTTTCTTTTCTTGCGGGTGGATGGTGCATCACAGAGGCACCTTTCTAATCATAAACACAGAAAATCATTTTGATCACCCTCCCATTTTCAAGGTATATAATTAAATCAGATCCCATCAAAGGAATTATCATGCAATCCTATAAGCACAGACAATTTGGCTCATTAATGGTCACCGGGTTGGGGGCAGGCCTTATCATGATGCTGCTGATATTATTCAGAACTCCTCCCGGACCAGCTAAGATCATCACTGTGTTGGTATCACTGCTGATCTTTTGTAGCCTGCTATTATTCTGGTCACTCACCGTCGAGGTAAAAACCAATCATATTCTGGTTTACTTTGGGTTTGGCGTCATCCACAAGAAAATTTCTCTTTCTAAAATTCAACAGGTGAATGTCGTCCACACTCCCTGGTACTATGGCTGGGGGATCCGCCCGGCTCCACATGGCTGGATGTTCAATGTCTCTGGATTCGGTGGTGTCGAGCTAATTTTCAAAAATAATGAGCATTTTCGCATTGGCAGTGATGAACCAGAGCATCTCGCGAATGAAATCCAGAAACAAATGCTCTTGGTGGTAAACAATGGCCAGTAAAAACCAGGGTAATTACCCGCCCAGTAAATTACTGCAAAGGTTATATCTCATACCGGTTTATTTCTATAGGTGGGGGTTAGGTTGGTTGTTTGGTAAACGCTTTGTCCTCTTCCAGCATATCGGCAGGAAATCAGGCAAACACTACCAGACCGTGGTGGAAGTGGTTGAGATTGAGAAGGACACTGGCAATGTGATTGTGGTGGCTGGTTATGGTAACCAAACCCAATGGTATCAGAACTTCCAAAACATGCAATCCACCACCATACAGCTTGGGAAACATAAATTTACTGTCACCATTGAAATGCTCTCGCCGGAAAATGGGGCAGATATCATGGCACGTTATTACCAGCGCTATGGCAATGTCACCGGGATGCTCTTTTCAATACTGGGTTATGAATGGGATGGCACAGAACAGGGTGCACGCCAGGTTGCCAGGGACCATCTGCGATTTGTGCGCTTTGTTCGGTAAAAATTGTCGTATCTTTAAAAATAATTTTAATCCTTACACTCAATCCCCAGAAGTTCAAAAGCCTGACGCAAGGGTTGCGTGACCATGTCAAAATAACCGTCTGTGTTTTTGTCTTCCAGCCCATATTTGCGATAGACCCAATCCGCGTGCCCATAATTCATGCGATCCAGGATCACGAAGTCCACTTTGCCAGCCAGCAACTCAGGCAGATCTTCGCAACCGGGTAATAGAGGCGCAAGCATGGCATAGGTGCGAATCCCAGCCCGGTGCAATTCATCCAGCGCTCGTAATCGCTCTAGGATTGGCGGAGCGGAGGGCTCAAACAGATAGCGAACTTTGTCATCTGCCGTAGTAATGCTCATCCCAACTTCGAAGTTCTCACCTGTTTTCAAAATATCCATATCCCGCAACACCAGAGGCGATCTTGTTAGTACACTGACCGGCCAACGCTTCTCAGCCAGAATTTCCAAACAGTCTCGCGTGAGCTGGTACTTCCGCTCCAGTGGCTGGTAGGGATCACATACCCCGCTGACCCAGACTCTGCCGGGCTTTTTCTTCACGATTTCTTTCTCTAACAACGTTACAGCATTAATTTTCACATCTACAAATTGACCCCAGGGTTCTTGGTGCCCGGTGAAGCGTTTCATAAAGCGCGCATAGCAATAGGTGCAGTTATGCTGGCAGCCTACATAAGGATTGATCACATATGGAAAAATCTTGGACTTCGAGAGGATCGCTTTCGATTGGATTTCTTTGATGTACATGGGGTTATTATATGATATTGTCAAATGATTTTTTTCAGAATTATGTCTAGACAAATATGCTATACTGATTTTATTATTATTACCTTCAGTACTCCAATCGTTATAAGTAAACCCAACTTATAAAACTGACTATCAGGCTTATTTCTATATCACCTGATTGTCAATTTATGATCACCCCCACCATCTCTACCGCCTTTAGATTTTTCCCTGATTAAAATTCCATATTGTTCAAAGCATCGGGCATTATTATTTTTCTTTTTTCCAAAGGAGATTGATCCAATGAGCCCCAGACTGAAATTGGTATTATCTATTTTCCGGCTATGTCTGGTAATTATTCTATTGGCTGGGTTATTTAACGCGTCAAACAATTTTGTTTCTGCTGCTACACAGATTGACATCGTGGGTCCCCCAGGAAGTGAATGGTATGGAAACAATATAACTGTCTTGCCTAATGGAAATCTGGTTGTTGTTGATTATGGGTACGACGATGAAAGCACATTAGATGTAGGCGCTGTTTACCTATATAACGGAAGATCCGGAGAGTTGATCAGTATGCTGACCGGATCAACTGCTTACGATCGTATTGGCAATGGCGGGGTAACTGTTTTAACCAACGGGAATTATGTCATTCGTAGCCCGGAATGGAACCTGTTTTTTACAGCTGATGTGGGTGCTATTACTTGGGCCAGCCAGACAAGTGGTGTTGATGGAGTAGTATCATCTTCCAACAGCCTGATAGGCTCTACACTCAATGATAGGATCGGGTCAGGGGGCATACATGTCCTTAGTAATGGTAATTATCTGGTGCTCAGTCCCGATTATGATTTTAATGTAATTACTAACTCAGGTGCTGTCACCTGGGGTAATGGAACTATTGGTATTTCTGGAACGCTTACAGCTATGAATAGTTTGGTTGGCGGTACTCAGGAGGATTTGGTCGGTAATGAAGAAGTAGTAGAACTTACTAATGGCAATTATGTGGTTCCTATACGGTTTTGGGATCATGATGGAGCGTCAAATGCAGGGGCTGTTACCTGGGGAAATGGAAATGTAGGGGTTACGGGAGTGGTATCTGAGGTTAATAGCTTGGTAGGTAGCTCAACCAATGATTCTGTTGGTGGCGTGGTTTCTTTAGAGAATGGCAATTATGTTGTTTATAGCCAAAATTGGGACAATGGGGGAATAATTGACGCTGGAATGGTGACACTCGCTGATGGACTGGTTGGTAAAGTCGGAACAATTACTCCAGCAAATAGTTTGGTTGGGAGCACTACCTCTGACCGGGTGGGGGGTGAGGTTATAAAACTGAGCAATGGTAATTTTGTAACCAGAAGCCGATTTTGGGATAGTGATTCAGTAGTAGATGCTGGTGCCATCACCTGGGGAGAAGGTACGAGTGGAATTACAGGAGAAGTATCAGAGACTAACAGTATGGTGGGCAGTACAACTGATGACCTGTTTGCTGGCTATGTCTATGCATTGAGTAATGGTAATTATGTAGCGATGAACCCTTATTGGGATAATGGTCTTGTATCAAATGCGGGTGCTGTCACTTGGGGAGATGGTTCTGAAGGGACCGTTGGGGTCATATCACCCGTAAATAGTCTGGTGGGGAGTTCTGAAAATGATAATGTGGGTGGAATTACGGAGTTAAAAAATGGTAACTATCTTGTGAAAAGCCCCAAATGGGATAATGGTGCAATTTTAGATGCTGGCGCAGTTACCTGGGGAAATGGAACCAATGGGATTTCGGGAATAATTTCTAACTCCAATAGCCTTATAGGAACAACAGCAAATGACATGACGGTTTTACAAGTTAATACGCTGACAAATGGAAATTATGTAGTTTGTAACCATCAATGGAATAACGGAGATATAGAAGATGCTGGTGCGGTAACCTGGGGCAATGGATTGAGTGGTGTCTCAGGTGAGATTTCTTCAATAAATAGTCTCGTTGGAACATCCTCCAATGATTATGTGGGGTTATATTGTTCAACTGAATTAGCGAATGGAAATTATGTAGTCAATAGTTTCCTTTGGAACAATGAATCTGAGTACGAGGCTGGTGCGGCAACCTGGGGGGATGGAACCAGCGGAATCTCAGGTGAAGTTTCTTCCTTGAACAGTCTTGTTGGAACAACCACAAATGATAATGTGGGTAAATATGGGATTGTTTCATTGAATAATGGTAATTTTATAGTCCTGAGTTCGGAGTGGGATAATGGCCCGGTAGAAAATGCTGGCGCTGTTACCTGGGGCAATGGAACTACTGGCATGTCCGGAATTGTGTCATCTACCAATAGTCTCGTAGGCAGCAAGGCAGATGATCTGGTCGGAAATAATAATGTTATTCCTTTATCCAATGGTAATTATGTTGTTAGTAGTCCAAATTGGGATAATAGTTTTATTGTAAATGCCGGTGCAGTTACATGGGGAAATGGAACTACTGGCTCCTCAGGTGTGGTTTCACCATCAAATAGTCTGGTTGGTAGTCAACCCGAAGATCAGGTTAGTAATCATGGGGTCGTAGTGTTAACCAATGGTAACTATGTCGTAATCAGTTCTGATTGGGATAATGGTGTTGAGGAAAACGCTGGTGCGGTTACCTGGGGAAATGGTGTTACTGAAACTTCGGGTATGCTCTCTTCTGCAAACAGCTTGGTAGGTAGTGCTACTGATGATATGATCGGAAATTATGGTGTAACTGCGTTCTCTGCTGGAGATTATGGTGTTCTGAGTCCTTTTTGGGATAATGGTGGTATAACCAATTCTGGCGCTGTCACCTGGGGAGAAGGAACTAAAGGAACTTTTGGACCCATCACAACCGAAAACAGCGTGCTTGGCACAGCTGTAAACGGTGGGCCATATTTAAACTTAACGTTTGATGCTGTTGATAAGAAGCTGGTGGTAGGTCGAAGATTTGATCATATCGTCACGCTGTTCTTCTTTGAAGATTCTGAGTATATCTTCCTGCCAATAATTAAGAAGTAATGATTTTAACGAAAATCTATCGTTGAGATCACATTACTGGTAGATAATGCTTGTTCGATGGTGTTTGTTTATGTTCTATTTCGTTATGAGCGGCAAATAAATATTCCCTGAGGTTACATCTCCCAAACTAAAGACACCTTCACCGGAAGTGGCTGCATAAAGGACTTGACCGTTCGATGAGATATTTATTGATTGGATTGAGCGAGTCAAAAGCCCTTTGTTTACATGCGTCCAAAGACCTTCCTCCGCCAACCAGAGATATATTCCTGTTGCCCAGCTTGTCAATAGCCGGGTTATTTTTACCACCCATAGTCGGGTAATGTTTACCAGTCATGATCGGGTACATGTTTACCACCAAAACGAAAAATTATACTTAATCTGTAAGCTCTTTGCTTCGGTTCAAAGCCTCCTTTCTACGCGACATTTGGCGGTAACTA
>JACZIY010000082.1 GCA_014860845.1 Anaerolineaceae bacterium | reverse complement strand
AACCCAGAGTACGGACCCAATTATCTGGACAAATTGGCTGTTGTTTGCACTAGCACTCATCGCCGGAACACTTGTGATCTATGCTCTCCTCCTTGGGCTGAGTGCCCTGGCATTCTGGAGCCCGGGATTCATGATCACCTGGGTCTTCGATGCCCTTTTCCAGTTGGCACGCTACCCCGTTGGCATCTACCCAACACTGGTGCGAATCCTTCTGACATGGATCATCCCGATTGCATTGATCACTACCATACCGGCTCAGGCACTCAGTGGTCAGATTGGCATCGGGATGGTGCTCCTCAGCCTGATGATCGCCGCGTTTGTGTTTCTAGCTGCTTCCTGGCTATTCCGCATAGGAATTCGGCGTTACCACAGCGCATCCAGTTAGATCAATACAGAAAGTTTAATTTTCAAAGACAACAAATATGCAAACCTTCCAATTATTCACGAAGCTTTAAGTAAGATACAGCAACTGTCTCAAAAAATCATTGAGGTAGCTACATGGTTTCTGATGGTTCCATGGATTCAACGATGGATACGGAATTCAAACCAAATAAACTTGGTTGTTCGTTTTCTGGAACCTTCGCCTGTTATCCCCTTTGACAGTCTCAGGATGCTGCAACTGTTTTCGCATTCCTCTGTTTTTTCACATACCACTCATTCAAATACAACGCAACCAACGCAATCCCCCCACCTACCAGTAAATTCAACCAGTTCGCTTGCTCACCAAAGAAAAGAATCGAGACAATCACCGCCAGCGGAATTTTCAGGTCATTAAAAATTGCCAGCGTACCGGCATTCACCTTACGAGCACCCACGTTCCACAAAAAGAAGCTCAAGCCAGAAGCAATGGCACCCAGATACAGGAGAACAATGATTTGTTGATTGCTGATCGCAAAAGTCTCCCAGGGAGTAAAAACAGCCGCAGAAATGCCTGCTGTTAAGAACCCACCAAGGTACAGCAACCCAAATACCTTGAGATTATCAAACTTCCCGATTGGCAATGTTCCCATCACTTCCCGGTAGTGGACTTGCCCGAAAGCAAAACCCAGATTGGAGATCTGAACAATTAAAAATCCGGTAAGAATGTCCGATTGGATCATCCCACCTCGTCGCACAATGGCTGTACCAACCACAGTGACAACCGTTGCCAGAAGGCTGACCCAATGCATGCGCCTGCGGAAAGCATCATTGATCAGGGTAACGTAAATCGGTGTGAAAATGGTGAACAGTGCTACCTCATATGCCTTCAGATACTGAAAGGAATAATTATAGGCAATATACATCACGCCATACTGTATGGCACCAACCAGGATCAATGCTCCAATATGCCGCCGGGATAAGCCTTTGATGCGAATGAAAGGTGAAAACACCAGTAAAGCCACAAGAATTCTGGCTGCAGCAATAAAATTAGCATCCAGTCCTGCCAGTGCATTTTTGATCAATCCAAATGAAAAAGCCCAGATGATGGAGACAACCAATAAATAAACCATATTCACCTTTTTTTAATCAGTAATGATCTCCATTATAAATGGGATTTTTCTTTTCCAGAGAATACATGGGGATATTGGTGACGAATCGTGACAAACAACCCTCTAAAAAAAGATCCTCTGCCCGGCGAGAATACTTTGCAGATTCATCTGGCTGGCCAGCGAGATTTCTGTATAAGGTGAAAATCCACATCTTGAACAATCGATATCCGCACGATTCTTGAGGTAACACCCCTGGGTAATACTCCCATCCGGGTTGGCATTATCAATCAGTCGGTCATCGCACTTCCAGGTATTACGTTTTAGAGCCTGTAATGCTGCATTAGAATTAAGAATCGGGAAGCCCGCACGTTTGAGCTGAATAATCTCTTCAAGCAACTTCTCCCGCCGTTCAAAATCTAAAAACAAATCATCTTTGTGGTTATAAGGATAGTAGAGTTGCACCGTTATACCCCGCACTTTTCCCTCCAGAAACCGAATCAGCTTCGGAATCTCAGGTGCATTGACAGAATTGAGGGTGATATGCGCATACAATCTTGGGTGCTGGCTTTTCTTAATATTCTCCATGATCCGGGAGAAGACCGGAGCACCTCGCAAAGCATTATGGGTCTCTTCCAACCCATCGATACTCACCCACAGGGAATCCACAGCTACATCCAGTGGTAAAGTGCCATTGGTCGTCATGCCCACACTGAAGAATTTATTACGAGCAGTTGCCACTACATCATGAATGGAATACGTTCCATCCTTCCAGAGCATTGGTTCGCCGCCTTCCAGCACCACCAATCGGTTCCCGCGCTGATAAAGCCGGTCGAGAACATCCAATACCTGCTCATACTGCAACTCTTCCGCCTGCAAGGAGAAAAATGGGCACTGCTGACAGGTCAGGTTGCAACGATAAGTCAATTTGAAGCTCGCCAACAGGGGTTTATCCCTGTGGAGGACATAATGATAGAAAAGATAGGGGTAGTGGTGTAAAGAACTGTACCAGGTCATAGTTTCACCTGATTTGATTGTACTGCCATTAGCGATGATCCATCATAATTATCCATTCGTCTGAACTATGATTTATATGATTTTATAATGGAATGATTTTCTCATCATAGTCCATCATAGTCATCCCCCATAATCATAGTTCAGATCTTTTCATAGTCCATCATGATAATCCCCTATAATCATAGTTCAAATCTTTTCCCATCATACAATCCCCCTGTAATCATCGTTCAAACCACATCATAGTCTATCATGTCAATCCCCTCTAATCATAGTTCTAATTTTTTCCCATCATAGTCCATCATACTAATCCCCCATAATCATAGTTCAAATTTACTTCAACGAAAGCACATCCTGTAATATCATGCCATTGATATACACCTCTACTTCCTTAATCTGACCATCCTGCAGTATGGTTGCCAAAATTTGTTCCTCCACCCTTGGGGTATCGCAAACGTCACCTAACATCAATTCACCTTCCAGATAGACTTTAGCTTTCCCTTCAAGTGTCTCATAGGACTGAATCTCAAGATCAGATTGGTGCAGCGCATTATACAAGCCAGATTCTCCATAATAAGTCTCATCCAGGTTTAACAAAGCTGAGAGAGCACTCCAGGGGGATGTCAAATCTGAACGAATTGTGACTTCTACAGGAATCAGGCTGTCATCACAACCA
>JACZIY010000623.1 GCA_014860845.1 Anaerolineaceae bacterium | reverse complement strand
TAACAAAAATGAATCCCACCATTCGATGGTAATGTTGGATAGGTTCGTAGGGGTTTTTGGCCAAAAACCCCTACGAACCTATCCAACATTACCATCGAATGGTGGGATTCATTTTTGTTATTAAAAATAAGATTATTTATTGCTCCATAATTCCTTCAACGCGCATCCGTATTTGCATGACATCGGGTTCCAAACAAACCCAAACGTTTGCAGGTCCGTTCACAAGAATTAACTTGCCCTGATCCGGTCCGGAATCGACATTTGCACCCAATGCCAGCTCGATCTCCTCACAAAGTATTGGATCTGTGGCCACAACCGCTGCAACCACCTCTGATGCATAACCTTGAAGTACGTTTTAGTCTCAGCTTTAAGGTTCTGGATTGCTGAAATGATTTTCAACGTTTTTCGTTTAGCGGAAACTAAAATATTATGAGAATTTGGTTCACTATCATGAACCAAAATAACAATAATCCCAGTGGAACACTGATCATAACTACAATTGAATAAGCGAACCTATTTTCGTACAATTTTAATAATTCATCCTCAGAATTGTCAGATACAAATAGCAGTGTTCCCTGAACTTGAAAAAGTGGTTTCCCGTTAACATTTCCGTGAACTTCTCCCATCACATGAACCTGTATACCTTCTTCAAGAACCAATTCGCGGTACCTTAATGATCTTTCAAATTTTTCTTCATCGCTCTTCAGGCCATAACTTTTGAGTACTCTTTCCTGATTTGGATTCCCCATAAATTCCATACCATGATTAAGATCTGGAGTAAATTCATTTTCCGATTTAAATTCAATTTTTGCATATTGCAAATCAACAACGGCAATTCCACTCCCGTCATCTACACCAAACCTTACCATTTTTTTATCTTTAATTATAATATCCCACTCGGGTTTACCGTCGTCACTCTCATAGGGGTTTCTTCTAACGCTTCTTATTTCCTCCACCAAAAAATCATAATACACACAAGCTATTTCACAATAAGGGCTAATAAGTGTCTGATCCAATGAAATAACACGACCTTTTATTTCGTGAAAGCCATCACGTATATCTGAGATTCTCGATGTTTTAGTTGATAAAATTAGCCTGCGTAACCTATAGTATTTGAAAAAATAATAAGCTGCAATTGTTTCTATGATAAGCACGACAATGATAACGGCCAGTGTAAAATAATTAATTTCCGTGATAAGTTCCAATTTGCCCTCTTCAGTATCCTGGTTGCATGGTTTGCATTAGTAGCCGAGGAACGGTTGAATATCGGATTTGGGCGCAGAAGAATCTTAAACCCAGAAAAACACTTGAAAATAGGATTTGCAAAACGTAACTATCGTTCATTGCACGCATCATTTTGCAGACTTTAACGAAATGACAATGCAAATAATACCCATTCCTAACAGGGCTACACCAGGAATCCACAATTGCTTGCTGAGTAGCACCACTCCTATGATCAACCCCGCTATTCCTATTACCATATTTACTCGTTTAACAATCTTATCGGCTTCTAATGCTGTCTTACCACTTGCTACTATCGTCCATTTCAATATCGTACCCCCATCAACCATAGGTAAGGGTAACAGGCTGCCTATAAAAATAAATCCATGCCCTACAGCAGAAATAACTGCCAATTCCCGCGCAATTATATTTCCTGACACAACTCCATAGATTGCTACACTTAGTAGTAATCCCAAAGCACTGAAAATTGGGCCACCCATTGCACGCATCCTATGCACATTGGGTGAAACATCATTATCCCAATAAAGTGTGCGTGGCATATCGCCTATTATTGATATTTCATCGATTGGCGCCTTTGCATAGCGGGCACTGAATATGTGAGCAATTGCATGTCCAAAGTCAGCAATCAGTAAAAGGACAACAGACATAAAACCGATAAGCATGCATTGCCAGAAACCTCGTTCTGGATTCCTAAATAAAAATATCCAGGTAATACCTATCCAAAGCGCGACAATAGGGATTAAAACCGTTAACTTCACCTTGACTGGTGTTCTGAAAATTTTCAACGATACCATCGTTTCTTTCCTTTTGGTTTAGCTCAACGAATTAAGGAATTTAAATGAAATTGTACAACCAATACAAATAAAAAGACCAGACATTTTGTATTGAGAAGGCTGAACCTGAGGAATTGTAAAAGATTTCCCCGTTCGAAGCACGAAACAGAATTTCTCGGAATTTTCGACTTGTTTCCCATCATACTTACTGCCCAGAAAAGAAATCTTCAACATCCTGAATAAATTTGACTGCACCTTTTTCAATCTGATTGGTCAAAGCATCCAGATCATCAAAATTCGGATCTTCGATCAATACATGAGTAAGGATGGCATCCTCACCGCGTGTGGTCGCCACCAGGGGATATTGATTCCAGCCGTTGTCTTTGATCAGTTGCCAGTATAGTTTTTGAACCTGCTTGTTAACCCCAAACAACCAGGCTTCAAATTGGCAGCTTTCATGAATGAAGACAATACCTGTTTTAAGCTTTCGGGTTTGTAATGAGTCCGAAAAGAAAGAAAAATAGGACATATCCATATAGCCAAAATACATGCTACCGGACACATTGTATGCCGGGTACTCCGCTTGCAGATAAGCTTTCAAGCCCAACATATAATCCATGATGCCCCGATAAGCCCTGGGTATCACTCCCAGCTGCATTTGTTGCTTATATTCCATCATCGCTTCATGAAATGATTCCATGCTTCACTCCTTTTCCAATAAATAGATGGATAGGATTTTCTTGATGTTAATTATACGTCGGCAGTAATAGGGATGGAGGTGTTCAGGTGCTTTAGCTCTTGAGCAGTTAATATAACATTAAACACCTTTCACAGAGAAAAATGAAAGGAAAATTCCATCTCAATCGAGAAGTCTTATTCGTGAATTCGTGATCAATTCGTGGATGGCAAATTCAGGAATTCTATTTTCGTTGCATGCTGTAATTTTCAGTCATAATTTTAGGACTAGTCACAATCAGCCGTCAGCCTTGAGCTTTCAGCATTGAGCCATGAGCCATTAGCCATCAGCTTTTAGCGAAAAAAAGTACTTGACTTAGGACACATGTTCGTGTTATTATATAGTACAAATATTCGATTATTAAGGAGAATTCAAATGGCTAGAAAAAGAGAAGGTCTGAGTGACCGCCATCGCAGGATAATGGAATATCTGACCGAATTCATCGATGAATTTGGCTATTCCCCTTCTATTCGTGAAATCGGTGATTCCATCGATGTTAAATCAACGTCATTGGTAGATTATTACCTCAACCAACTGGAAGAAAAAGAATACATCTCTCGCGAAGGTCGCATCTCCCGCAGTATCCGTGTTTTGAAACCATTGCGCTCTGCTGGTAAAGCCATCAGCACCAAAGTCCGGGACACGGTCCGTGCTGTCAATTCTGCAGTGGATAATCTTGTCAATATCCCGCTGCGTGGTCGTATTGTCGCCAGTTCCCCAATTCCCATGCCTACTTCTGATTTCAATTACTACGATTCGGAAAGTGGCGTAGAAATTGCCCGCAGCCTTTTACCTGCTCGTGAACGGGTCAGTGAGCTTTTCGCCCTTGAAGTACAGGGAGATTCCATGATCGATGCTATGGTCAATGATGGTGATTTGATCATCATCCGCCCTTCCAATCAGGCTGTCAACGGTGAAATGGTTGCTGTCTGGCTGGATGACAAGGACGAGACCACCCTGAAATATTTCTACAAAGAGAAAAGTCGTATCCGCTTGCAACCGGCTAACCCCACCATGGACCCCATCTATATCGACAATCCGGAAGCATTACGCATCATGGGTAAAGTTGTGATGGTTATCCGGCAATACAAAAGCGAAATTTTGTAGACACCAAATTCTCCTGTTCATTAGTATTTTTTTTCTTGCCATTGATAAGAATCAAAAAAACGGCTGAGTTATTCAGCCGTTTTTTAGTTTACATCCGAATTGGATTAGGCAACTACTACTTCAGCGCCTGCTTCAACCAATTTCTTCTTGGCATCTTCGGCAGCTTCTTTGGAAACGCCGGTGAGCACCTTTGAGTCAGCAGCTTCTGCCATATTCTTGGCTTCTACGAGACCCAGGTTTGTGAGTTGGCGGATAACCTTAATGGTTTCAATTTTCTTGGGGCCAGCATTTTTGAGAACAACATCGAACTCAGTCTGTTCTTCAACTTCTTCTGCAACAGCAGCAGGACCAGCAGCAGCAACTGCGGCCACAGGTGCGGCGGCGGAAACGCCCCATTTTTCTTCCAACAACTTAACCAAATCAGCAGCTTCTAATACAGAAAGCTCGCTCAACATATCAACAATTTTTGCTAAATCAGCCATTTCTAATCACTCCTTAAGTGTATTTTTATAAATTTTAATTAATTTCTTACTTATCCTTGTTCGGAATAAGCTTTTACAACAGCAGCCAATCCACGGGCAGGTTCAGCAATGGTGCGTACCAATTTGCTGGCTGGTGAATTGATCAAACCTAACAGGGTAGCGCGTAATACCGGTAAACCTGGTAATTCTGCCAGTGATTCAACATCTTTCTGGCTGATCTTGCGGGAACCCAAATAACCACTTTTTACTGCAAATACCTCAGATTTTTTGGTTATTTCTTTGAAAACCTTTGCTAAAGCGGGCGGATCACTGAACGCAAACCCGGCCATTGTAGTGCCTTCCATTGCAAACTCAGCGTCAATCCCTGAATTCTGGAAAGCTTTTGACATCAATGTGTTTTTTACAACATGAATTTCACTGCCGGTTTCACGAACTTTTTTGCGCAAGTCATCGATTTCTTTCATGCTCATTTTCTGATATTCAAGAAAGAAAACTGCTTCGCTGCCTTGCAGCCACTGCTCATATTGAGCCATCATTTGTCCTTTATGTTTCTTGGTAAAAGCCAACGTCTTACCTCCTTCCTTTCAAATTAAAATAAAAAGTCTTTACTTTTCGCCAAAGTAAAGACTTCAAACATGACATGAACCTGCTAACAGGTATTTCGTCTTTCAGTCTCCACCTCAGCGGGAAATGTTTAAGCCCTAAGGCTCCTGCTTTCTTCGGTGAACCCCAATTGTACCACAACCGGGGATACTCACAATGTTAAAATTTCTAATTACTCTTTAACTTTTAATGCCTGTGCGACCGTGGCATCCACTTTGATACCAGGACCCATGGTGGAGGCGATGGTTACACGCTTGATGTAACTTCCCTTTGCTCCAGATGGTTTTGCTTTGCGAATAGCTTCCATCAAAGCGGATAAGTTTTCGAACAGTTTATCCAGATCAAAGGAAACCTTACCAATGGGAGCGTGAATATTGGCGGTTTTATCCAGACGGAATTCGACACGACCGGCTTTGGATTCTTCGATAACGCGTGGCAAATCCTGTGCCTGAACAACGGTACCAGCCTTAGGATTCGGCATCAAGCCTCGGGGGCCCAAGACACGACCTAAACGTCCAGCTTTACCCATCATGTCCGGTGTTGAAATCGCAACATCAAAATCGGTGAAACCATCCTGAATCTTCTTGATCCATTCGTCATCATCAGCGACATAATCAGCGCCAGCTTCACGAGCCAATGCGGCACCTTCACCCTGGGCGAAAACCAATACACGGACTGTTTTCCCCAAACCATGGGGCAAAACGACGACATCACGAACCTGTTGATCTGCCTGACGGGGATCCAAACCAGTGCGCAAATGGACTTCAATCGTCCCATCAAATTTTGTGAATGATAACTCTTTTGCTAATTCCAGTGCTTCGCGAGGTTCATAGTATCTCTGGCGATCTACTTTTTCCATCGCTGCTTTAAATTGCTTTCCTATTTTTGCCATTTTTTCTCCTCTGTGGTTCCAGCGGGCAACAATAGTCACCCTCCCACAAATAACTAATCAACCACCGTAATGCCCATATTGCGGGCTGTGCCTTCAATCTGGGCCATTGCATCTTCCATATCAACTGCGTTCATGTCTTTGAACTTGGTTTCAGCAATCTCACGCACCTGGTCACGAGTGACCTTGCCAACCTTTTCCTTGTTCGGAACTGCAGAACCTTTTTCGATTCCGGCAGCTTTTTTCAAGAGAAAGGCTGTAGGTGGCGATTTAAGGATAAATGTAAACGAACCATCCGTATAAACGGAAATTTCTGCAGGAATAATCTCACCCGCTTTGTTTTGCGTGCGGGCGTTGTATTCTTTACAGAACGCCATAATATTGACACCATGCGCTGCGAGCGCAGGACCAACGGGAGGTGCAGGGTTTGCTTTACCAGCAGACAACACCAACTTCACAAATGCTTTAAATTTCTTTGCCACTATTTCTCCTTCGTGGTTTTATCGGATTCTTCATCCTCCCACTAAATTAAGGCACATAAAAAAGTGCCAGATTTACGCTTTTTCTACCTGTAAAAAGTCCAATTCTACCGGGGTTTCACGCCCGAAGAAATTAACCATCACACGCACTTTGGTACGATCCAGATCAATCTCCGCCACTGTACCACGGAAATCATTGAAGGGACCATCCACAATGCGAACTCGTTCGCCAACTTTGAAAGATACCTTGACATGGGGGGCTTCGGCTTCCATACGGCGTAAAATCTGGGAAACTTCATCACTGCGGAGTGGGGTTGGTTCGTTACCCATACCCACAAAACCTGTGACACCCGGTGTATTCCGTACGACGTACCATGATTCTTCACTCATGACCATGTTGACCAATACATAACCAGGGAAGACATGTCGTTCTACAGTGCGACGTTTGCCATCCTTTACTTCAATTTCTTCCTGTGTAGGGATAACAACATCAAAAATTCTGTCTTTCATACCCATGGAATCGATTCGTTGTTCGAGGTTATGGCGAACTTTGTTCTCATAACCCGAATAGCAATGGATCACATACCAGTGTGCTTCATCATCGCCCAAATCAGAGTCCAGCGTATCCAATTCTGGTTTTTCTACAACTTCATCCATTTCCAGATTTTCTGGTTCTTCTTCTGGATTAATCTGATCGTTTACAAAATCATCCATCGGTTATTCCTCAACTTACTGTAGCTCTTAGATAGCTACCAAAACAGCAATCAAACGAGAAAATATAAAATCTAATAATCCCAAAATTGCTGCCATAACAAAAACCACGACCAACACAACTTTCGTTAATCGCCAGGCTTCTTGTGGAGTTGGCCAGCTAACCTTGCGCAATTCTCCAATCGTGGTACGCCAAAAACGAGCCAGTCGATTTTGCTTCTTTTTTGCTGAGCTCGAGGCTTTGTCTGAACGTTTTGTAACTTCTTTTTCTTTTGGTTTCAGAAACTTAGCTGCCAATTTTCTCTCCTTTTTTTACACCCAAAACGCCGCCTGGTCGGACGGCGCTGTCTAGCTTTCAGGCAGGCGAGGCAGGAATTGAACCCGCAACCCCCGGTTTTGGAGACCGGTGCTCTACCAATTGAGCTACTGGCCTACCGAATGCGCACTGATTCCTTACTTCACGATCTCGGAAACGACGCCGGCGCCGACGGTGCGTCCGCCTTCGCGCACCGCGAAGCGCAGACCCTGCTCCATCGCGATCGGCGTGATCAGCTCGATCGCCAGGTCCACGTTGTCACCCGGCATCACCATCTCCCGACCCTCCGGAAGCGTCGCCACTCCCGTCACGTCCGTCGTCCGGAAATAAAACTGAGGCCGATAGCCCTGGAAGAACGGCGTGTGCCGACCCCCCTCTTCCTTCGTCAAGATGTACGCCGACCCCTTGAACTTCTTGTGCGGCAGCACCGACTTCGGCGCGCACACCACCATCCCACGCTCCAAGTCGTCCTTGTCCACACCGCGAAGCAACAACCCCACGTTGTCCCCCGCCTGGCACTCGTCCATCATCTTGCGGAACATCTCGATGCCGGTACAAACCGTCTTCTTCGTCTCTTTGATTCCCACGATCTCCACATCCGAGCCAAGCTTCAAAGTCCCGCGCTCCGCCCTGCCAGTCGCCACTGTCCCGCGACCAGTGATCGTGAACACGTCCTCAACAGGCATCAGGAAAGGCTTGTCAACGTCGCGCTCAGGAGTCGGAATATAAG
>JACZIY010000081.1 GCA_014860845.1 Anaerolineaceae bacterium | reverse complement strand
GAAACAGGAAATGGATACACATCTCGACCCAAGCCAATTGGCAAAGTGGATTATAGCCCCCAACAAATTCAGGCGTTTTCTCGTTTTGTCGCCAGAAACCTGATAGCCCTTCCCTACTCGAATTCGGGGAATATCACCCTGGTTCCAATAAAAATGGGGGATGAATTTGGGCGTTTATTGGGATTAAGTGGCGATTATTTTGATGCCACCTGGATCAACTTTGATTTGAATGGCGAAGTATCTGTCCACATTTCACAAAAGGATTATTTGGATTATCGCGAGCCATTGGCATTTGATGCACTCTGCGATTCCCTCGGTCAGGTCTTCATTGAGTTCCTGGATTTATTCACCAAAGGCGAAGGCGTGCGGGTTATTGATCGTCTGGATGATCTTAAAATCCCGATCATGTCCTAAGGTAGGGAGATATGGATTTCAAAACCGCAGCAAAATATGGTTCAATCCTCTCAAAAGACTATGCTAAAGATGTATTTGCTCTTCTGGTAAATTATCAAGCTATCTCAGCCTCGGAAGTTGCTGCCAGGGTAAATCTGCACATAAAAACAGCACAGGACTTCCTGGAATCCTTAGAACAACTTGGTCTACTATCCAAAGAGGAAATCCTGGAGAAAAAACGTCCCTATTATCGCTACTCCCTCCAACAAACCAGAATTCAGATTGACATTGACCTGATGCAAGTGAAGCAGGAACCGGCAAAAAACAGTATGTCTGAATTGATTCGCGAGCGTGAAAATGCCGGAGCGCGCTTCAAAGTTGCCCGTAATGGTGATACGATCAGCACTGTGACCATCTGGAGTGGTAATGGCCGTGACCGGCAAGAGCGCAGGATTAAACTCACCACCCCACAAGGAAAGTTTCTCTTCCACCTGCCTTTCCCTTCATCAACTCCCCTTTCCATCGATGAAATTATGCAAAAAGCCGGTTTGGATGCCAGTCTGGCTCCGGAGATTCTGGATTTGGTTCAGATGCTGGATAAATATGATGTTATAGAGAAATGTTAAAATCAATCTAGAGGATTGATCAAAATAAGTTTTAAACTCCCTGAGATCATCCTCTAGATATCAGCATAAATCATTGATCATGCTAATTGGTTTTCCTGTCCAAAATACTACCATCTATTATCGTGAGAATATGAGTGGATCTGGTAATCTTTGACGATATAGTTTGTAGAGCTGACGGCCAAGGTCAATTACACGCCCCGCTATTGCTAGTCCTAACAACACACGCATTCCGGTTTGCATCGCTTCATTAATACGTTGCAACGCACCTGGTTCAAGATTCCAACCTACCTGATTAATTGCATCAGGACTGATGGCGATGATAGCCGGACCACTTAATATCCATGCCAGCATGAAGATTGATAGCACAGTCAGACATATCTTCGTCCAGTGAAGAGTCTTGGTCCATTTTGTAACCCCGATCAACCAAATCTTAAAGATAATATCCAGCACCCATAAAACAGATAACCAAGGCAGATAAAGGAAGAAAGCCTCAGAAAGAATTCCCACATAATATATTCCCTGGTCATTGATGCCATAAATACCAATCCATTGTGGATAGAGATTAAAGATCACGAGTGCAAGCGTGGTAAAAACAATTTCTGTAATCGCACTGCCCACAGATACCCGTTCCGGGTCAACTATTTTTAGCAAAGCACGTGGATCCCATTTCATTTCTTTGACAGTAAGCTTCAGGTTTGGCACTGCAATCTGGATAATTGCAAAAATTAAAACTACCGAACCCGCTGCACTGACCAAAGAATTCAATAGTCCTGAAACCAGACGGGTAATAATCTCGATGATGTTATTCGATGTTTCCGGATTCGCTCCCATGGAAGCGCCAATCCCAATGGTTGATACAATAGCCACCACCACTAAAACAATCCGCAATGTTGTCAAAAAATGCGGGTACAATTCCGGACCAATAAGGTAACGGGGTGGCAGATAGGAGGCAGCTACCTTTTCAGGTGGTCCAAGACGTTGAAGTATTTCCACCTGCATTTCTTCATCAACCGGACGACCTGATTTCTGGCTTTCATCCTCCAGATTGTCTTCGATTAAAGAGCGGATTTCCTGTTCAATATCCACTTTCATCTTTTCGGGTAAGTTATACCCAACCTCACGGGCGTAAAGATCAATTAGATTCATTTCATTCTCCTTAGCATTTTCTAAAACTTATAAATCAAGATCGAATAATTGTTATTTTTTCATTAATGACTCGATCGTATCGACAATTCTGGACCACTCTTCCCACAATTGAGGCAGTAATTCCTGGCCTTCAGAACTAAGGCAATAATAGCGCCGGGGCCGGGATTCTTCCAGTTCCCAACGTGACGCCAGCAAACCCTGGTTTTCCAATCGACGCATTAAGGGATATAGCGTGCCCTGATCGATTTCAAGTCCATGATCTGCCAACAGCTTTATGACCTCATAGCCATAACGCTCTTCCTTTAATTGGGATAAGACCGCCATAACAAGAATACCTCTACGTAGCTCCTGTGTAAGATTATCAATTGGTTTTATCTGTGCCATATACTTTATCCTTTTACACATTATACTGTATTATATACAGTATTGCAATAGGCAATTTTTAAATTTCTCATTTAGTATGGATGATCTTATTAATGGAATTAAGACTGGATCATTTCTCGTGGATATACCCAGCCAGATTCTTTAGTAATAAATTCCCCCCGGAGGAAATTATTATTTACCTGATCAATTGATATTGTGAAGATATTCAAAATCAAGATAACAGATCATCTTCCAAATTTCTGCAGAAATCAGTGCTCTGTACTGCCGGACTGGATTCCACCAGGAACTGGCTGACTGATCCCAGATTTGGACGCAGAGCCAGCACTTCCGGATCATGGATTTGATCCCGGATGGCATCTACATACCGTCCGGCAAAGAGCACCTGATGCGGACGGGTGTTTTTCGGGTCATCTAATTCCAACTCACGCTGCTCAGCATTGTAAACATGCCAACCTGAATACGTGCGTGTGATTGGCGCTACTGCTGCTGTAATTTGTAAGCGATTGTGCATTTCGGCAACATTCAAGTAAGCCTTTACCAGCCACGACTCACAGTCCGGATAAGTGATTGACTTGAGAATCTGCTCCACGATCCTTCCCAACTCCGGATAACACTGCAATGTCTTGAAAGCTTTACCATACCATTTTGCATAAGGGGCATAGCTTTTTTCCATCAAAAAACATAAGCGCACAATTTGATCCACCACCCTTGTTTTCAACAAGTGGAAACCCAGCTCATCTCCGAGCTGCCAGGTACGACCGACAAAGGCTTCGATCTCTGCCAGTTGAGCCCACTGACTGGCCAGCAGGTACAGCCAGACATCCTGCGGGTAATATGCGTAACACTGACGGACACCTTCCAATCCTAGTTCATCATGGAAGACTTTGCCTGCTGTCCATTCCAGCAATTGTTGTTGGGGGATGGCCAGCCACTCAGTTACCGTTGGATTAAGAAACGGATCCACCCGACCTGTTCTTTGCCAGTACCCCCGGATCGTCTCAATCTCAATCAGGTGCTCCACTGGACCCTTATCAATGTCCTCCCAGACGCGCACCCCTTGATCCAGGGGATTTGGTTTGCTGAAATGGGTCGAGTAACCCAGGAAGTGTGTCGGTAATTCATTGCGCAAGACTTCATCCACTGTTGCTCGGGTAGTGTCGAAGTTTTCCTCATCCAGAAAGAGTTGTAATCGTGGACCCCACATATGATCGCGTGAAACCGGTGTATCAAACCCCAGCACATCCGAGCCATAGCCAATCAGCGCAGCGGAATACTTTAAACCTGGGAAGTGCTGTTTGAGAATCGGCCGTACCACTTCATCATAAAACAACTTGCTCAGTTTCAGACCAGGGATGAATTCAGGCAATACCATGTTTATTTTTCCATGGCCTTGGATTTTAACTCTGCAGGCATTTTTTCGATAGCATATCTTAGTGCCGTCCTGGGCATGATCAACTTATTTTTCATCACATAATCAAACACTTCCGGTTGGTGCGCATCGCTGGCAGCTTTGAGCATCCAGCCATAGCCTTTCTGCACCAGATCATCTTTGTCTTCCAATAATGCATCAGCAATTCTAAACACATATTCCAGGAACTTCCCATGCCGGGCAGGAATAATCAATGTCACAGCTGCACCCCGCCGCAGCCAGCGGTTCTCGGATTGTGTCCACTTAACAAGATTTTCCAATAGTTCCGGATACATTTCGAGTAATGTTCCAATGGTGTGATTACAGAATGTGTCGCAGGATGCCCAATTATTGACATACAAACTTGCCCATTTTTCAAAAACAAAAAAATCTTCAGGAGAATATTGTTTATGAAAAGAATAAGACCAGTTACAGGCAACAAAGGATTCCTCCAGATAACCGGATTTCCATAAATCCTCACATAATGTGAAAACATCATTTTTGTTCCCATCTTTTAAATATTTAAAATATTCTTTGCTGATTTTCGTAACAA
>JACZIY010000622.1 GCA_014860845.1 Anaerolineaceae bacterium | reverse complement strand
GCGGGTGGGTGGGCGTAGATAATGCTTTGGAACAGAGAAAACCCGAAGCCACGCGTTGCGAAATGCTTGAAAAACGCGCAGAATCCCACCCGTCCACTGCACGCTTTGTTCGGCGGTGAATCTATTTTGACAACCGGATGAAGATTGGGTAATCCTTTAGCAGGAAGTCGCGGATGACTAAATCACCATCTTCGTTGCTTGAGACTAATTCTTGTTCAAAACCATATAGTACGTCTATACCTGTTACGGTCTGACCTGAATAGCCTGGAAGAATTACTGTAGATACAATTCCGGGATCGTAATCGACCGCAACACCATCTGACCAAATTGCCAATAATCTATCACCATTGGGCAAGGTAAATTCATAGCTCACAATTCTCTCGGCTTCACTTTGAATATCAATTGCATGGTTGCTGGGAATGGCGGTATCCATAAGCGTGGATAGATTTGCGATCGCAAAGGTGATAACCATAGATCCCGGATCACTCATGACCCCCACCCGAACATTCAAACCCAGGTTGGTCATTATATTTCGTGCGTAATATTTTGCAGCAACAATCTCGGTATATACCCAAGGCCAGGCATCTATAGAAACCGACTGTGTTCTCCATTGCAGTTCGTCAGACAGAATTTCTCCTTTAAAACCATGCTCGTATGCCACGTCCTTGATTTGCTGTATAAGAGAAGGATAAGCATAGTAAAAATCCCTAACATCATCGTGAGGAGAAGCGCCAGGTTCCCAAACATTTCCATATTGAGGCGAGGCTCCAGGCAAGGTATGCAATGAAACTATATCCACAAATGGCATGACATCTGATTGGAGGATTGTATTTAAAAAGATATGCCCTTCTGGTCTAGTAGATGGATTGGCTATTAAAATACTACCAACAATAATTTTTGCTTCTGGGTCTATACCCCTGATAACCGGTATCGTTCTTCTAACAAGGTTGATATAGTCCGCAATCTCTATATGTTGTAAAGGATCCATGGCATCTGGCTCATTCCAGATTTCATAGTAGTGGACACGGCCTTTGAAGTTGTTCACAATAAAACTTACATAGTCTAAATAACGCTGGATTTCTTGTTCCGTTTTGAACCTGGAGGTGATTCCCTCTAGGGCAGAAGGATAGTTTGCTTTGTCCCAAAAATTCAAATTGTAGGCAATTTCAATGTTCTGACTGATTAAAGTGATCCAGGCATCATCTGCTGGGGAAATGGAGAATTCGTTTCCACTCCAATCGATAGGTGCTTCAAATTCATTAAGGCTCAGGCGAAGAATGCCTTTATTGCCACGATTGAAATATTTTTCATTAAATTCCGCAAAATCTGGTTCTGGTACACACCAGGGAGTAGAGCATAGGCTTCCAATACGATTGTCAATAAGATCTCTTGAAGATTTAATTTGTAACTGAGTTCTTGGTTGATTGTTCCCGTCTTGAAAATAAGCAATCTTGTGAGTTCCAGAGGTGGTCAGGGAAAATCTACTTGTATTGCCTTCGGTGTCTATGGCTGTGGTGACTAGTTGAGGACCCACTAAAGCCGAGCCCTTCTTGTAAGAAAAAACACCTGCCTTGTCAGCTATCGTCTGCCCCTCATATAATATGCCCTGGTCCACATTCACCGAGAAGATCATAACAGCACAATTAGCACAAACAATCCCCTCCATGGTGCCAGTATCAAGATCAAAATCTAGGATTAGCGGGGCTCTCGGTAAGGAATCTCCTCCATTCCCGAGGCAGATTTCAACCTCCCCGTTATTAAAAATTTTGTTATCGGTAATCGTATTGTTCTTCGAACTCGGATCCCACAGTCCTACTCCGGCTCGGTTGTTCTAAGCGATAATATTGTCAGGACCAATAATGTTCTGACTAGCCCCTCCTTGCAGTTCGATACCATTGCCACCATTTCCCAAACCAGCCTCTCCACTGATATCTGTACCAATCAGGTTGCCGCTGATTGTATTGTTAATTGTCCCTGTACAACAAATTTCCATGCCAGTTCCGTCATTACCACTAACAATATTATTAGAAACCTGGTTGAATTTGGCTCCATTAATAAGAAGACCACCCCCTCTATTCCCCAGGGCATGTGTTCCACTGACATCCACTCCGATGAAATTTCCTATGATGAAATTGTAAGACGTGCCATGACCCGACAACACAATGCCTTTTTCGCCATTGCTACTAATCAAGTTACCCTGTCCCAAAGGGCCAGAACCAATATCACGGTTGCCACCAATTGTGTTTTTTTGAGCTGCACCGGACATGATTATACCCATTTGGGGGAAACCTACGATCTGCATGCCTTGGATGGTGTTTCCAATAGAAGAAATCATCAATCCATTGGCATAAGGTGGGTCAATTGTGCTCCCATCAAGGATAACTCCAGCATTACTTGCGTCGATTGTCAGATATCCCTGATCGAGTTCAGGTAAGGGGCTTGTTAATCTGATCGTCACTGACACATCAGGTGGAAAGACTTCGGGATCAAAGGTAATCGTATCTCCAATATTTGCATCAAGCAATCCCTGGCGTAGCGTACCTGGGCCACTGTTTTCCGCAGAAGTGACAATAATGGTTTCACCTTTTGGAA
>JACZIY010000621.1 GCA_014860845.1 Anaerolineaceae bacterium | reverse complement strand
CAGGTTGGGTTTACGATTGGACCTACCGCCAAATTTAATAAGATGTAATTTATAACCCCGATTTTTGGAATTGGTTGTGATGTGGTGGAGAGAGTGAGTGTGAGGAAAAAGTTTTTGTTGGATGGTCACCTATGAATCAATCCACGGGATAGGTATTCATAGGATAGAAAACCCCAAACATTTGAAAATGGTTGGGTGAGTTAACCGAATTCATTCGGTTTGAAAATGAGTATCCATGGATTTGAATCCATGGAAAAGTTAATCCAAATTTGTATTAACCAACTCTCCCTTAATTGAAAACCTTAATTTCCTGTATAATCCTCTTATGACCCACTTAAACACCCGCATCAATCGCCTTCAGCGTCGTCTGCAAACCATTTCTGTAGTTGCCGAATATCTCAAAAAAATTGATCAACGCTTTTTCTGGTACCGATTGTCAGCTTTTCTGGGTGCCTGGGTGCTGGCGATCCTGACACGCTTTCTTTCTCCCGGCGCAGCATGGATATGGGTATTGGTATTTATGTTTGTTGTCTTTCTGGTGGTGGTGTATTTTCACCGCCGGCTGGACAGGCAACGCCAGCAATATCAAAACGCACAGGATTGGCTGACACAGCAGGTGGCACGGGCAAAGCTGGATTGGGAGCATCTCCCTGAAATACCTGCTCAACCCGTAAACCCTGATCATCCGTTTATGAACGATCTCAATCTGGTGGGGGAGAGCTCGTTGTTACAAGTGATTGATACCTGTGCCACCAGAGGTGGGCAGGAACGATTGTTTACCTGGTTTTTACAACCAGATTTAAATTATGAAAGTATCACCCAGCGACAGAACCTGGTAAAGGAATTAGTAGATTTACCGGGGTTTCGAACCCGATTAATGCTGATTGGCTGGCAAATCAAGCAGGATTTTAAAGGGTTATGGGATGATCAGGGGATCTTCCGCTGGCTCAAAGGTCATACTCCACAAAACTCAATCAAACGCTTATTGGTTTTGTTAACCTTTCTGGCGGGATTAAACTATGTTCTGCTGGCATTGAATTTGATTGCCGGTTGGCGGGCTTATTGGCAGTTCAGTTTGATACTGTATCTGGGCATTTACTTTTTTCAATATCGCACGTACCAGTCTACCTTTCAGGATGCCTATCAACTCAGTAAAGACTTGCAACCCCTGGAGAAAAGCCTGGTGTTTCTGGAAACGTATCCAGCCAGTGTGGACAGCCAGCTGACTAGGTTGTTATCAGCGGTTAAGCAATCCGACCAGAGACCTTCATCCTATTTGCGTAAAATTGTGATGATCAGCTCGGCAGCTTCTTTGCAGAATAATCAAATCCTTACTTTGCTGGTAAATGCCTTACTGCCCTGGGATATATTTTTTGCATTCCTTCTGGATAGATTCAAACAACAACTCAATCAGCATTTACCTGCCTGGTTGGACATTTGGTATCAGGCAGAGGGATTGACAGCCCTGGCTAATTTTGCATACCTGAACCCCGAATACGAATTTCCGCTCATTCGGGATTCAATTACAAATCCTATCTTCACAGCACGGGAAATGGGGCATCCACTCATTGCAAAATCTGAAAAGGTGGTGAATGATTTTTCATTCTCAAATCTGGGTGAGGTGGCATTAATCAGTGGTTCCAACATGTCGGGAAAAAGTACATTTTTACGCACGCTGGGGGTCAATCTGACATTAGCGTATGCCGGTACAGTTGTGAATGCCAGTCAAATGCAATTATCTATCCTGCGGTTGTTCACCTGTATTCAGGTCAGTGATTCTTTGAAAGATGGTTATTCCTATTTTTATGCAGAAGTACGGCGATTGAGAAAATTATTGAGCTGGCTGGAGGAAAGTGAAAGTATGGCAGTATTTTATCTGATTGACGAAATCTTCCAGGGCACCAACTATGAAGAACGTCGAATTGGCAGCCTTGCATATCTCAAAGCGCTGGTAAATTCCAATGGCGTCGGGGCTATTTCAACCCACGATATCGAGTTAAGTAAGTTAGCAGATGTGGAAATGCGCATTCATAATTACAATTTTCAGGATTCTGTCGTGGAAGGAAAGATGAGTTTTGATTATCGCTTGCGACTTGGTCCCAGCCCAACAACAAATGCGCTCAAGATTATGGCTATTGAAGGATTGCCGGTTGAGGTAAAATCATAATAAAGAATCTAAATGTTATCTATGTAATAAATAAATGATGACAACTTAAACAAAAAGACTGGACAAAGTACATCCAATTTGTGCAACTTTTTACGATATACTACATCTAATTATTTGGCAGTAAAAATCCAAATAATGAGGAGCAGGTCATGAAGTATATAAATGAAGCAGGTTGGGATAGAATTGTTCGCGTAATTTTAGGTGTAGTTTTACTCATATTAGCTTTCAGCAATATTGTAACTGGCGGATTAAGCACATTGTTTATCATCGTCGGTATTCTGGCATTATTAACTGGTTTAAGTGGTATTTGCCCGGTTTATATGCTGTTGAAATTCCGCACCAAGAAAAATTAATAAATTTCATTCAAACAGAATAAGATGTCCATCTATCATAAGCCAGGCAGTAAAAGGGTTTAAGGAATGAAACAAAATGCATTCGAATTCAAATTGAGAAAAAATCCACGCCCTGTCGTTGTCGAATTTTGGGCACCTTGGTGTGGCCCCTGTAAAATGATGGCTCCTTACCTTAAAAAAGCAGAGCAGCAATTTGCCGGTAAGGTGGATTTATGGCGTATCAATGCCGATGAAGATTCAGAGCTTGTGCGATCAATGGGAGTTCGTGGCATTCCTACTATGATCGGGTATAATAAAGGTATAGAAATTTCTCGAAAGACCGGTGCCATGACCGCAGATAATGTGCTGGGATTTTTCTCGGCAGTCGAAGAGAACAAACCATTTTCTCGATCGCTTTCCTGGGTCGAGAGAATAATGCGAGTTGTACCGGCGTTGGTGATCCTGGTTCTGGGCTGGACCAATGGTCCCAACTACTGGCTGATGGCACTGGGAGGTGTAATCCTGTTCAGCGCTATTTATGATCGATGTCCGATCTATAAAGTGGTCAGCGCACAATTTCGGGAAATGTTCAAGAAAAAACCAGCCTGATTAACAACTTATTACCTGGGGAAGAACAAAACCAGCTCTCAGGGGGAGCGTACCCTGGATGGAGGGCAAAATGGGGAACTGGTTTTGTTTTTTCAATTTAAAAAGGCAATTGATAAATCATCCATTCTTGACAAATCTTATATAAAAAGTTGACTTACACCGTTCCACTGGCTATAGTTTTACTACCAGGTCAGTCTTTTCAATTCTAATTCTTCATTATCCAGACTGCTCGGGAATTTTTTACATCTCAGAGGGAAAATTGCCAAATTTATCATCCAGGGGTGTTATATTCCGTCAATTACTTGCAATAGAAAAACCCTTACAGATTGTGGGGGTGATAAATGCTTATGCTGCTTTATTGGCCAAAGCGGCTGGTTTCAAAGCCATCTACCTTTCTGGTGGGGGAGTGGCTGCCGGGTCACTTGGTGTTCCTGATTTAGGGATAACGACACTGGAAGATGTGCTCATCGATGTGCGCCGCATCACAGATGTCTGTGATCTTCCGTTATTAGTGGATGTGGACACTGGCTTTGGTTCGGCATTCAACATTGCCAGAACGGTGAAATCACTCATCAAGTCTGAGGCGGCTGGCATGCATATGGAAGACCAGGTACAGGCTAAACGCTGCGGACACCGACCGGGAAAGGCATTGGTATCTAAAGAAGAAATGTGTGATCGTATCAAAGCAGCTGTGGATGCCCGCACGGATGCGGGTTTTGTAATCATGGCACGTACTGATGCATTGGCTTCCGAAGGACTAACGGCAACCATAGATAGGGCACAGGCGTATGTATCTGCTGGTGCGGACATGATCTTTGCGGAAGCTGTCACAGTATTGGAGCAGTACCAGACCTTTGTAGATGCTATTCATGTACCGGTGCTGGCGAATATGACTGAATTTGGTGAGACACCACTGTTTAACCGGGACCAATTAGCTTCCATAGGTGTTGGCCTCGTGCTTTACCCTTTGAGTGCTTTTCGGGCAATGAGTGCTGCTGCTTTGCAGGTATATCAGACCATCCGAGAACAGGGTACACAGGAGAATGTTATTGCCAGTATGCAAACCCGGGCGGATCTCTATCAAATCCTCAACTATTATGCATATGAAGAAAAACTGGACGAACTATTTAGATCGTCTGAATCAGAAAACGATGAAGGTGATCTCAACGAACTGGGATTAAATACCAATTATCAGGGAGAATGACATGAGTACACAATCAGTCGAAGTTAAAAAGCGTGGGAAAAAAATGGTTCAGCTATCCGGTGTACCGGTGGGTGAAACCGAAATCTGCACGGTTGGCACAGAAGGTCATGATCTGCGCTATCGCGGGTATGATATTTTTGATCTGGCTGAGCATGCTAGTTTTGAAGAGGTGGCACATTTATTGGTTCATGGCGAATTACCTATCAAGAATGAGTTGGAACGCTATAAACTCAAATTAAGGAATCTGCGTGGAATTCCTGCACCTGTCAAAGCAGCCCTTGAACAGATTCCAGCCGCGGCACACCCCATGGATGTTATGCGCTCCGGTTGCAGCATTCTGGGAGCTGTATTACCCGAACGGGGAGACCATTCCTCGGAGGGTGCCCGCCACATCGCTGACCGGTTATTGGCAGTATTCCCATCCATGCTGTTGTATTGGTATCATTATGCTCATCATGGTAAACGCATTGAGGTGGAGACAGATGATGATTCAATCGCAGCTCATTTTTTGCATCTTCTGCATGGAAAAAAACCAAAGGAAATCCACTCCCGTGCGCTGGATGTCACTTTTGTATTGTATGCCGAACATGAATTTAACGCCTCCACTTTCAGCTCACGGGTGATTGCAGGCACAGGTACTGATTTTTACTCCGCTATTACAGGTGCTATTGGTGCATTAAAAGGTTTCCGCCATGGAGGTGCCAATGAAGGCGCCATGGAGGTGATTGATCGTTATAAGTCCTCCACGCAGGCCGCAGAGGATGTTCGTAAGATCGTAAAAAACAAGGGCATCATACTGGGATTCGGGCACCCGGTTTATACCATCTCGGATCCGCGTGCCAAGATCATCAAGGGACTTTCCTGCACACTGTGCAAGGATTATGGGGACGAGACACTGTGCGATATCTCTGAGGTGATTGAAGATGTGATGTGGGAAGAGAAAAGGATGTTCCCCAACCTGGATTGGTATAGTGCGGTCACATATCATATGATGGGTATTCCCACTTTTATGTTTACACCTTTATTCGTTATGTCACGTGTATCTGGTTGGGCAGCCCATGTGATTGAACAACGTTCAGGAGGAAAGATCATTCGTCCAAATGCAGATTACATCGGACCAGCGCCACGTGATTATGTGAAATTGGAAAATCGTAGCTAGGGAGTACCCATGAGCAGCCAGATCTCCAACATCCGTCCACAGCCTGACAAAATCCTTACAAAAATAGTTGATTATGTGCTGCAATATCAAGTGACCAGCGAGGAAGCCCTACAAACAGCCCGATATTGCCTGATGGACACCCTGGGTTGTGGGATGGAAGCTTTACGATATTCTGCCTGTACCAAATTATTGGGACCCATTGTTCCAGGTATTCTGGTACAAAACGGTGCCCGTGTTCCTGGAACCGATTATGAGCTTGATCCTGTACAGGCAGCTTTTAATCTGGGTGCAATGGTGCGTTGGCTTGATTACAACGATACCTGGCTGGCTGCCGAATGGGGACACCCTTCAGATAATCTGGGTGGCATCCTGATGGCTGCGGATTGGTTTTCACGGAATGCAGTGCGAAATGGCAAAGAGCCATTGCTGATGGGTGACGTACTTATTGCCATGATCAAAGCGCACGAAATTCAAGGTGTATTGGCATTAGAGAATAGCTTTAATCGCGTGGGTCTGGATCATGTCATGCTGGTTAAGATTGCCTCGACAGCGGTAGTCACTGGATTGTTAGGTGCAACCCGTGAACAATTACTCAATGCTTTATCCAATGCCTGGGTGGATGGTCAGTCCTTACGCACCTATCGTCATGCACCCAATACCGGTTCCCGTAAGTCCTGGGCAGCTGGAGATGCCACCAGTCGGGCTGTCTGGCTTTCATTGATTGCTTTGCGGGGAGAGATGGGGTATCCCTCAGCCATCACGGCACCCTCCTGGGGTTTCCAAGATGTTCTTTTTAAAGGAAGAGAACTGAGTCTACCTCAGGAATTTGGCAGTTATGTAATGGAAAATGTGCTCTTTAAGATCTCATTCCCAGCTGAGTTTCATGCCCAGACTGCCGTAGAAGCTGCATTTCAACTACATCCTGTGGTAATAGATCGCCTGGACGAGGTTGAAAAAATCATCATTACCACACATGAGTCTGCCATACGCATCATTGACAAACGTGGACCCCTGCATAATCCCGCCGATCGTGATCATTGTTTGCAATATATGACGGCCATCGGATTAATTTTTGGCGAGTTGACAGCAGATCATTATGAGGATCGTGTTGCTGCTGATCCGAGGATTGATGCGCTCAGGGACAGGATGATCGTACAGGAGAATCGTGATTATAGCCGGGATTATCTAAACCCGCGGAAACGCTCCATTGAAAATGCAGTGCAAATCTTCTTTAAGGATGGCAGTATCTCGGAGAATGTAGAGATTGAGTATCCATTGGGGCATCCCAGGCGCAGAGCGGAAGGCATCCCATTATTGTTGGAAAAATTCAAACACCATTTGGATCACCGATTTTCATCGGTCCAATCTGAAAATATATTGGAATTATGTCTGGATCCCAACGGCTTATCCAAAACCCCGGTAAATGAATTTGTGAATCTATGGGTGCCCTGGAAATAACCATCATCAGAAAATGAAAATTCAATCAAAATATTGACCAGAAACTGTCCAAATTGGTAGTTGACAAAATATATTAAATGTTGTAAACTATTTTTACCGCAAAAAATAATTTTACCGATACGATTGATTTTATCGTTTGAAAAATTGGTAAGAACCAGGATCTTGCAGTGGAGTTGAAATGAACACGCAAACTTTATCCAAAAAAAGCCGAGAAGAGTTGAATGGGTCATTGCTTAATTTATATCGTAAGCTAACATTCAAACCGGACTCCAACCCTGACAAGGATGAGACCAAATCCAACAGTCCAGTCTACTCTGAATCTGAAGCAGATCAAGCAGATCAAGCAGATCAAGCAGATCAGGATGGACAACAAATAACACCAGCCATTGGAATCGGGATCTAACAATCCCGATTCTTGTATAATGAATACAAATTTCAATCAATAAATCGAAAGAGGTCCTAATGAAAGAAAAATTCGAACAACTGCAAGCAAAAATGCGCGATATCATCGATCTTGGTTCCGCAGCAGGAATTTTAGGATGGGATCAGAATACGTATATGCCACCGGCTGCAGCTGAAACGCGAGGTCATCAAATGGCCATTATCAACCGGATCACTCATGAATGGGCAACCTCTGAGGAGATGGGGAGATTGTTGGAAGAACTAAAGCCTTATGCTGAATCGCTCGATCCGGATTCAGATGAAGCTCGGATGATTAAAGTAACCCAACATGAATATGATATCGCCACCCGTGTACCTTCGGAATTTGTGGTGGAACAATCTCAGGTAACTACGGCTGCCTTCTCAGCCTGGGCTGAAGCTCGATCGAAATCAGATTTCAAGATATTCGAACCCCTTCTCACAAAAGTAGTTGATCTCAATCAACGCTATGCTGCATTTTTCCCGGAAGTGGATCATCCTTACGATGCGCTTCTGGATCAATTTGAACCCGGTATGAAAACAGCTGATGTGAAAGCGATTTTTGATGGACTGCGCCCACAGCAGGTGGAATTGATTAAAGCCATCAGTGAGCAACCGCAGGTGGACGATTCCTTCCTGCACCAACCTTTTGATGAGAAAAAACAATGGGAATTCGGAGAAGAGGTCATCACCAAATTTGGTTATGATTGGGATCGTGGTCGACAGGATAAAGCACCCCATCCATTTACCTTGGGTGTCAGCATCGATGATGTGCGTATCACCACCCGGGTAGATCCTAATTTCTTCAACCCCATGTTTTTTGGAACCGCTCATGAATGTGGCCATGCACTCTACAATCTTGGACATGCACGCAAATATCATCGCACCATCCTCTCCAATGGGGCCTCCCTGGCAGTGCATGAATCTCAAAGCCGCATGTGGGAAAATCTGGTAGCACGCTCCTATCCCTTCTGGGAACACTTCTACCCACGCATGCAGGAAATCTTCCCCCAAATGGCTGGCGTCTCTCTGGAACATTTTTATAAGGGTATCAACAAAGTTGAACCATCCTTAATCCGTGTGGAAGCGGATGAAGCGACCTATAATTTGCACATTATGCTCAGGCTTGAGCTGGAAATTGCTCTCCTGGAAGGTAAAGTGCTGGTCAAAGACCTGCCGGAAATCTGGAATGCTAAAATGCAGGAATACCTCGGACTGACCCCGCCTAATGATGCCCTCGGTGTTCTGCAGGATGTGCATTGGTCTTATGGAAACCTGGGTTACTTCTCTACCTATGCCTTGGGGAACCTGGTTTCTGCCCAATTATGGGAAGTAATTCAAAAGGATATCCCTGATCTGGATGACCAGATTCGAGCTGGTAATTTTGAAGGCTTACTGACATGGTTACGGGAGAAAATCCATGTTCATGGCCGCAAGTACAAACCACAAGAACTGGTTGAGAAAGTTACCGGATCCAAGATCGATCCTACTGCTTATGTTCGCTACCTCAAGAACAAATTCGGCAAGATATACACTTTATAAGTGATTGGCCATCAAAATGGATCCCTGTTGGTTTACCTGCAGGGATCTTTTTATTTTTGACATCTAAAATTGTCGGGAATTATTTTTGTCTAATTCATTTGCAAAATGATAGTATAATTGTATTATTACAAGTAAACGAGAAGTTAATGTTACCAGCCCTCACTGAAATCATCCTACTATCATTGCAAGTTTCTGGTATTGCTTTATTGTTCAGTACCGTGATTGGCATCCCTTTGGGTGCTATTATGGGTTTAAACCGGTTTAAGGGACGTAAGCTGGTGATTGCTCTGTTATACACTGGCATGGGATTCCCACCTGTTGTAGTGGGTCTGTTTGTATATATCCTGTTATCACGCAGTGGTTGGTTGGGTGCTTTAAACTGGTCAATCATTCCCAGTCTATTTACACCCGGTGCGATGATTATTGCTCAAACGATAATCTCTTTTCCGTTGGTGGCAGGTTTTACCATGGCAGCAGTGATGGGCGTTGATCCGAATCTGCGTCAACAAGTTTTTTCTCTTGGTGCAACCAATCGTCAGGCTGTTTGGACGGTGCTGTTGGAAGCACGTGTCGGTGTGATGGTTTCCATTATTGCAGGTTTCGGTGGAATCATTTCCGAAGTTGGAGCTGTGATGTTGGTAGGTGGTAATATCGAAGGAAAAACTCGGGTTTTGACCACCGCCATTGTATTGGAAACGAGGAAAGGTAATTTTGACCTGGCATTGGCTTTGGGTGGGGTGCTGTTGTTGTTATCCTTTATAGCAAATGTTGCCATGCTGCGTTTGCAAGGGAAGGCGTTTGACGAATGAGCAACAATACACTCTATCGCATCAGAGATCTCAGAAAACGTTATGATGATCGTTGTATCCTGCAACTGGAAAATTTAGATATTTATCAGGGTGAAATTCTGGCGTTGGTTGGGCCAAGTGGAGCAGGGAAGAGTACGCTTCTCCGCATGTTAAATTTTCTGGAAGCACCCAGCAAAGGTGAAATTGAATTTGAAGGTTTTTCCTTCAAAGAAGGTGTAGAACCACCATTGGATGTGCGACGACGGGTGACCACAGTATTTCAACGTCCTGTACTGCTCAATCGTAGTGTCTGGGACAATGTAGCCTTCGGTTTACAGTTGAGAAATAATCGCAATTCGAATGACATTATCCAATCAGCTCTTGAGAAAGTGGGATTAGAAAAATTAGCCAAACAACGGGCTCGAACGCTCTCGGGTGGTGAAGCCCAACGAGTTGCCCTGGCACGTGCCCTGGTGTTGGAACCCGATGTGTTGCTGATGGATGAACCGACTGCCAATCTTGACCCGGCGAATGTTACCATCATCGAGCAAATTGCTGCAGATTTAAATAACAGAAGCGGTACCACACTTGTGCTGGTAACTCACAATATTTTCCAGGCCAAGCGTCTGGCACATCGTGTTGTTTTCCTTCTGGAAGGGCAGTTGATTGAAATGGGGTCGAATTCTGAATTTTTTAACACACCAAAGGATGAACGTACTAAGGCATTTATTGGCGGAGATATGATTTATTAGTCAACTACTTGAGAAATTATTCTCGAGTTGTTCAGGAACCAATTTCAAGAGGAGAAAAAAATGAAAAAACTTTACCCAATAATTAGTATTCTGTTTATCATGGTTTTGATGTTGTCTGCTTGTGCCCCAGCGGCACCTACAGAAGCACCAGCATCAGAAGCCCCGGTTGTGGAAGAACCTGCTCCCGCGGAACCTGTTGCTGAAGAGCCCGTCGCGGAGGAACCAGCTGAAAAATCTTTGATCCTTGCAACCACAACCAGTACCGCTGACTCTGGTTTGCTGGATTTCATCTTGCCTGTTTTTGAAGAAAAATCTGGCATAAAGGTTGATGTTATCGCTGTAGGAACCGGACAGGCGCTTGAGTTAGGCGTGAACGGTGATGCGGATGTGCTCCTTGTACATTCGCGTGCCAGTGAAGATGCCTTTATGGAAGCGGGTGATGGTGTACGTCGCGAGGAAGTCATGTACAATGACTTCGTGATCGTAGGTCCAGCAGATGACCCTGCCGGGATCAAAGGAAAAGGAAAAGCCACAAAAGCACTCGAGATGATTGCTGATGCTGAGGCGACCTTCGTGTCTCGAGGTGATGATTCTGGCACACACAAAAAAGAATTAGCCTTATGGAAGGCAGCAGAAATCGAACCTGCTGGAGATTGGTATGTATCTGCTGGTCAGGGTATGGGTGATGTGCTTGTGATGGCAAACGAACAATTGGCATACACAATGGCCGATCGGGCAACCTACCTGGCATTGAAATTGGAAGG